>JANOHS010000167.1:0-7671 GCA_031406655.1 Micrococcales bacterium | reverse complement strand
GATCGACAACGCGGCGTTGACCACGGCCCCGGGCCTGCAGGCCAGCAGCGCCTCAGCGCTCACCCGGTCGAGGTCCTGGTGGTCGATGACCGCGATGTCACCGGGTTTGAGCCGTTTGGTCAGGTTCTTGGTCCGCACGTCTATGCGCACGGTCCCACGAACGCCGGGCAGATCCGGTTCGCGTGAGGTTCGTCGGCGCAGGCCGCGCAGGGAGAAGGACATCGCCGCCCATCGTGTCACGCGCCGGGCCTGCCCGCCGCCATCACCACTCACGCCCTGACGGTAGCCGCCGCCTGTGCCAGAAGCTCGCGGGCATGCTCGAGCGCCACCTCGGAGTCCTCGACTCCGGCCATCATCCGGGCCAGCTCTCGCAACCGTTCCTCCCCGCTCACCGAGGCCACCCCGCTGGCGGTGATGTGCCCGTCATCGGTCTTGCGGACCACCAGATGACGGTCCGCGTAGGCCGCGACCTGCGCCAGGTGGGTGACGACGATCACCTGAGCCGTGGTGGCCAGCGCGGCCAGGCGTGCACCGACATCCAGTGCCGTCCGGCCGCCGACCCCGGAGTCAACCTCGTCGAAGACGAACGTGGGGACATCGCCGGAACCGGTGACGACCTCGAGCGCGAGCATGACCCTGGACAGCTCGCCGCCCGATGCAGCCTTGGCGACGGTGCGTGCCGGCGCCCCAGGGTTGGCCGCCAACAGGATCTCGACGTCATCGACCCCGTGACGGCTGAACCGCACCGGTTCTGTCTCCGCAGAGAGCAACAACCCATCCGGGTCGGGGCGGCGCCCCACGCCGACCTGCACAACGGCCTTGCCCATGGCCAGATGGGAGAGCTCGGTCGTGACCCGGGCTCCGAAGTCCGCTGCGGCATGCTGCCGGGCCGCGCTCAGCTCAGCGGCGCAGCTCGCGAGGTCATCGCGCAGCGCCTCGAGCCTGACCTGTAGGACATCGACACGGTCATCAGCCCCCTCGAGCTCGACGAGCCGGATCGAGGACTCCTTGGCCCACACCAGCACGTCATCTGCGGTGTCGCCGTACTTGCGCAACAACCGCGCCAGGTCTGCCCGCCTGTTCTGGACCCAGGCCAGCCGGGTGGGGTCGACGTCAACCTCCGAGAGGTATGCCGCCAGGTCGGTCCCCAGGTCTGCGGTCAGGTAGCCCAGCTCCTGAAGGCGACGATCGAGGTCGGCCAGCGCCGGATCGTGCGAGGTCATGGGTGCCAGCGCCGCCCGTGCCGTCGCCAGCTGCCCAGTCACGTCGCCGCCGTTCGGGCCCTCCCCTCCGCCGGCGTCTTGGTACAGGCTGTCCTGGTCGCCGGTGAGAAGGGCGTGAGCCAGGCCTGCGCTGGCTCGCAGGCCATCGGTGTGCGCCAGTCGCTCGTCCTCGGCCCTCAGGTCGAGATCCTCGCCGGCCAGCGGGTCGATCGCCTCGATCTCCTCCAGGCCCGTCCTGAGCACATCCACCTCTCGCGCCCGGTCACGGGCGAGCCCGCGCAGGTGGCGCAGCTCGACACCTACGTCGTGGAGCTCGTCGTACAGGGACGTGTAGCGTCCGAGCGGCTCGGCGACGGACTCGCCCGCGAAGCGGTCCAGCAGGACCCGATGCTGCTCGGGCTGGCGCAGCCGCCACTGGTCGGACTGACCATGAACGGCGACGAGCATCTCCCCGATCTCGGCCAGCACGCTGACCGGCGCGGTCCGTCCGCCGACATGCGCTTTCGAACGACCCTCTGCCGAAAGGCTTCTGGCCAGGATCAAGTCATCCTCGACGTCGCCGCCGGCCTCGATGGCCCGAAGGGACGCCGGGTGTTCGGGCCCGACCTCCACCACGCCTTCGACGAGCGCCCGCTTGGCTCCCGTCCGCACCAGGCCGACATCGGCCCGCGCACCCAGCAGCAGCCCGAGGCCGGATACGACCATGGTCTTGCCTGCGCCGGTCTCACCGGTGACCACGTTCAGACCAGCCGACAGCTCCAGAACCGCGTCGTCGATGACGCCGAGGTTCTGGATCCGGATCTCGCGCAGCATGGCGACAGCCTACGGACCTCGGGTGTCAAGCCCTTCAGACATGCCGGAACGGCTGTTGTTGCGCCGGGCGGCTCCGCGCCACCCGTGCACGGACAGGTCGAACTTCGCCACCAGCCGGTCGGCGAACGGCGAGGAGGTCAGCCGGGCCAGACGAACCGGCGTCTCGCCGCGGGACACATCGATGCGGGCCCCCGGCGGCAGCTCGACCATCCGTGAGCCGTCGCACCACATGACGCCGGAGCCCCAGGTGTCCGCGACCACCTCGACTGCCAGCTTGGCGCGAGGCCCGACGACGAGCGGACGCGCGAACAGGGCGTGGGCCGAGATGGGCACGACGAGTATCGCCTCGACGTCGGGCCAGACCACCGGGCCACCCCCGGAGAAGGCGTACGCCGTGGAGCCGGTCGGAGTGGCAATCACCACCCCGTCACAGCCCCAGGTGGACAACGGCCTGCCATCGACCTCCAGCGTGACCTCGAGCATGCGCTCGCGTGAGTCCTTCTCGACCGCGACCTCGTTCAGCGCCCAGCTCCGGGCGATCACCTCGCCGCCCTGGGACGCAGTGACGTCCAGGGTCATCCGTTCCTCGACCACATAGTCCCGCGCGACTATGCGATCCACGGTCCCGCCGATGTCCTCGCGCTCCGCCTCGGCCAGGAACCCGACGTGTCCGAGGTTGACCCCGAGCAGAGGGGCAGCGGATCCTCTCGAGAGCTCTGCGCCACGAAGGATCGTGCCGTCCCCGCCAAGGACGCAGACCAGCTCGCAGCCTCGGGCAGGGTCGGTGGGGTCGGCCGTGAAGATGTCCGGGCTGGCGCCCAGACTCATCGCCACCGCCGTGTCCGGCAACAGGGCAACCTGGACACCCGCAGCGTGCAGCCGCGCTGCGACATCCCGGGCGAGCTGCTGGGAGTCGAACCGCCGCGGGTGTGCGACCAGCAGGATGCGGCGGGTCATCTGGTTGCCTCCGACGACAAAGTGGCGGCCAGGTCGGTGACCTGCCCAGCGGTCAAGCCCTCGTGGGGGCGTGGTGTCAACCACAGTAGGTACTCCGCGTTTCCGGTCGCACCCCGGATGGGGCTGCGGCGCAGAGCCTTGGTGCTCAGGCCAGCTGCTCCCGCGGAGGCCACGACCTCTTCGATCGCCATCGCGCGGTTGGCGGCCGAACGGACGATACCCCCCTTTCCGAGGCGTTGCCGCCCGACCTCGAACTGCGGTTTGACCAGGAGCACCAGGTCTCCGGAGGGCTCGACGAGGTCGCGAAGGACCGTCATCACCAGCCGCAGCGAGATGAAGCTGAGGTCAGCGACGAGGAGCTGTCCGGGTCCTCCCAGGTCTTCCACCCGTGCATCGCGGATGTTGACACCGCAGTGTTCGACGACGCGAGGATCTCCCGCAATCTCCGCGGCGAGCTGGCCATGGCCGACATCGACGGCCACGACCTCGCGTGCCCCCCCTCGCAGCAGGACCTGCGTGAACCCCCCGGTGCACGCACCGACGTCGAAGCATCGCTTGTCGACCACGCTGAGCCCGTCGTGTCCGAACGTCTCCAGAGCCGCAGCCAGCTTGTATGCCGCTCGGCTCACCCAGCCCTGGACCCCGGCCCCGAGCTCGACCCTCTGACCGGCGCTGACCGGCGTGGAGGCCTTCTTGGCGCAGGATCCGTCGAGCAGCACCGATCCCGCCTCGACGAGCTCACGGGCCTGGCCCCGGGACCTGGCCAGACCGCGTTGCACCAGCTCGACGTCGAGTCGGTGGGTGGACCCGCTCACTCCTTGCCGAGATCGACGAGACGGCCCTGCAGGACCCGATGGACCTGCTCGCCCACCTCGATCTGGGTGTCCAGGGGCTGATCGGTCACGGCGTCGAGCCGCCCGAGCACCTCGTCCACAGCAGCGTCACCAGTAGGGCCACCGGTTGCCTGCGACGCGTCATACGTCATCTCGGAAGGACTCACGTGCCGGCGGGGGCGCTCGGCGTGGTGACCGCCGGGACGGCTGGAGCAGCGGTCTTCTTCACAGCGGTCTTCTTCACAGCGGCCCTCTTCACAGCCGGCCTCTTCACAGCGGTCCTCTTGACCGGAGCCTTCTTGGCAGCGCTCTTCTTCACCGCAGCCTTTTCCACCGGCGCCTTCTTCGGGGCGGTCTTCCTGGCAGCGCTCTTCTTCACCGCGGCCCCCCGGGTGGACGCCGAGCGGAGTGCGGCGACCTCGGTGCGAAGCTGTGCGGTCTCTGCCTGTGACTCCAACAGCCTCTCGGCCGAGACCAGTCCCAGTCGGTTGACCGCTGCATCTACCTCGCTGCGGACCAGAGCCGTGAGGCTGTGACGGTTGGCCGTGGCCGCGGCCAGCAGCTCCTCGGCCAGGGCGCTCACCTGGACTGCCAGCTTTCCGCCGGACTCGATGCCGCTGCCCTGCAGGGACAACAGGCCGTGTGCAGCCTCCGTGGCACGAGCGCGCGTCAGCTCGCTCAGGCCCGACGCGAGCTGGACATATCCGCGAACTGAGTCGAAGACCATGGTTCCTCCTGGGAGTGGCTGTTGTGCACCACGCTACTGCCCATCGCCACCCCCGTCTTGGCGCCCTTGGGCCACAGCCTTGTCGAGCTCGTCCGACAGAGCCGACCCGTCGCCGCCCCGTGGGTCGATCGAAGCACCATCGACGTCGCGCGCGTGCCAGGCTGCTCTCAGGGCTGCGCGCAGCCGGTCGTTCAGGGCCCCTGCCCGGGAGACCACAAGGTCACCCGACGAGACCCGGGCCTGTGCCTCACCGCAGATCCATCGCGAGCGGTCCTCGAGGTCCGGAACGGCGTCCGCGTAGGTCGAGTGCAGGGACCGCAGATCGGTCGCGACATACGTGGGCCGGGCAGCCGGGTCGGCGCCGGCAAGATCCACCCAGCCGTGGACTCCTCCGAGAACGAACAAGGAAGCCATCCCTGCGGTAGCCGCGCCCAGGATGTCGGTGTCAAGGCGATCCCCGATTGCCAGGGTGCGCTCGATGGTGCTGCCGAGCGCCACGACGCTCAGGTCGAAGAGCGGCGTGTACGGCTTGCCCACGACCACGGGATCGACGCCGACCGCTGAACGGACCGCGCCGACCAGAGCGCCGTTGCCAGGCGCCACACCCCGCTCCGTCGGCAGCGTGCTGTCCACGTTGGTGGCCACCCAGAGAGCGCCGGCCTGCACCGCGTAGGCAACCTCGGCGAGATCGGCCCACGAGACCGCAGCCCCGTAGCCCTGCAGGACAGCGACCACAGGTCCATCGGCCCGCGCCTGGACCGGGACCGGGCTCAGGCCTGCCTGTGTCAGGGCCAGAGGTACTCCCGGCCCCCCCACTGCGAGGACCCGAGCCCCAGGGCGAAAACGTTGTGCAATGAGGTGGGCGCCCGCCTGCGCGCTCGTGACGACGCGGGAAGCTGGACCCGGCAGCCCGAGCTCAGCAAGGTGGGCAGCCACCTCCGCCGGTGCCCGAGAGGCGTTGTTGGTCGCGTAGACGACTCGGGTGCCCGCCGAGAGCGCCGACAACAGGGACTGCACCGCATGCGGAACAGCCCGGCTTCCCCGATAGACGACACCGTCCAGATCGCACACGATGCCGTCGAAGCCCTCGATCAGGGCGCCCTTGACGCTCGCCGCGGAGCTCGTTGGGGTGGCGGCATCGGCCGCGGAACTTGCTCCGGAATCCAGACTGCTCACCCGGGTATTGTCCAACGCCTGTGCTTCGGGCTAGGCCGGGGGAGTCGCATCGACACCTCGGTCCAGCGCCGTCGCCTCCACCTCGTAGCGGCTGGCCGGTCCTGCCGGTGAACGCCAGAACCGACGGCGAAGGGCTCCCCGGACCGTCACGAGATCGCCCGCCTTGAGACGAACAGCCTTTCGCTGTAATGCTTTTGTCCAACAGGCGACGTCGATCGTGTCTACCGTCGCGCCACCTCCCACGACCCGGGCGCGGACGCCCGACCTTGGCACCACAAGACGCAGCTGCACGACCGTATCCCCGCTGGGCAGCTCACGCTCCTCCGGTGCGCCGCTGATCCGGCCGCCCACGGTGACCTCGTTGACGCTCGCCCCCACCGCGGCTGCGCCCTCGCCCTTGCGTTTCATGGTGATCCTCATCCCTGGTTGGTGATGTCATGATCACGGCGCCGGCCGCGCGCCGGGAACAGACACGGCTGACCTGTGGACGAAGGGCCAGCCTGCCCGGCCCTTGTGGAGGAACGTGGCGCCCGCCTGAAGGAGCCGGCTACGGCCGGTCAGGCTGATCCCCGTCGGCGTCCGCGTTCTCGTCGTCGAGCAGATCGGTCATGACCAGCCCATCCAGCTCGGAGAGTCTCTCGTCAGCGTCGGTACCGCCATCAACATCCGCGTTTGCGGCGTGGCCGAACCAGGCCAGGGCTCCTGCCTCGTCGCCCTTGGCCAGCAGGGCTTCGGCGTAGGCATAGAACAGACGGGCCGCCCAGGGTTGGCGAGAGCCCACCTTGAGCTCCGGCAGCGCAAGCCCCACAGCCGCAGCCTCGAACTGACCCAGGTCACGACGGATGCCCGACACCACGATGGCAAGCTCGATGCGTTCGTCCAGACCCAGGGTTGCCGCCTCGGGGGAGGCGGCCAGGTCAAGGGCTCGCTCAGGTCGGCCAAGTCCCCTCTCGGCGTCGACCATGTAGGGCAGCAGATGCGACGAGCCCGAAAGGCGGCGGGCGGTGCGGAACTCGCTCAACGCCTTGGCCCACTCGCCCTTGCGATAGTGCACCAGCCCCAGCGCCTCACGAGCCGCTGGTACCCGGCCCGCACGGCGCACCGCGGTCTCTGCGTGGGCCTGCGCCGCTTCGATATCGGTGTCCAGGAAGGTGGCCACCATCACCAGATGCTGACCCACCCCGACGGCGTTCTCCTTGCTGAGCGTTCGCAGCTGGTTCTTCACCGACCGGTCCAGCTCGAATCCGGTGACGCCTTCGGGGATGGCCGGCTCGGGCAACCTGGGCTTCTTCGGCGCCAGCATCGCCCCCCCGCGCCGTCCCTCGCCATCAGCACCACGGTCAGCACCCCGGTCAGCGCCACGGCGTTGGGCGCCCCGTTCAGGGCGCCCGGACGAATCGCCTCGACGAGCGTCGCCACCGCGGGGGCGGCCAGATTTGTCATCAGACACGGGGCCCGGCTCCATTCATCTTCGAGTTCTGTGCGTGTAGATGCAAAAGAGCCCCAACCGGAGTTTGATTCGGTTGGGGCTCTTTTACAATGTATGTCCGGCGGCGTCCTACTCTCCCACACCGTCACCAGTGCAGTACCATCGGCGCTGAAGGGCTTAGCTTCCGGGTTCGGAATGGGACCGGGCGTTTCCCCTTCGCTATGACCGCCGTAACTCTAGGGAGATACATCGCCGCTAGGGTCACAACCACTCATGTAAAGACAGTATTGTGTTGTGTTTCTTGCGTTCCCGACCGTATCTCGGGAACTGCACAGTGGACGCGTAGCACAACTATTCAAAGTTTATTGTGTATCAAGTTGTCGGCTTATTAGTACCGGTCAGCTTCACACCTTACGGTGCTTCCACATCCGGCCTATCAACCCAGTGGTCTAGCTGGGAGCCTCTCACCCCTTAAGGGGCATGGAAACCTCATCTTGAAGTGTGCTTCCCGCT
>JANOHS010000138.1:0-1888 GCA_031406655.1 Micrococcales bacterium | reverse complement strand
GGCTCCGACCACGCTGACGACCTGCGGCGAGCAAGACCAAACGGACGGCCTTGTCGCTGACGACTGGAATTGCAGCCGGCGGTGACAGCCTCAGGCCTGATCGAGAGTCAAAGTGCCATAGCCGAAGACATGAACGCTGAGTACGTCGACTTCCCGACGCTGATCGCCGAAGAAGGCCCCAAGTCTCCGGGACACTCGCATGAACGGCTTTTCCCGGGCTCTACCCTGGGCGTTCCAGTTAGCGATCGGCACCACGAGAAAAAGATGCTGGGCATCTAGCGCGATGTGGGTCTTCCACAGATCCTTCAGATCATGGTTGTTGGTCGTCGTGCCGCCTCGCTCGACCTCTGCCAGAACACCACGCCCCTCCGCCAGCGAGAAATAGAAGTCTGGCCGGGCCGAGGTCACGAAGCCGAGCTCGGGTGTTAGCACGACTTCTTCTGTGAAGCCAAGCCCGTCGCGGAGTAGTTCAGCGACGATCGACTGAACTGCGCTGCTCTGAGCATTGAAAATATGCACACGAGCTATCTCTGCCTCGACAGCATGAAGGTGGCGAAATAGGGCGCTGGCCAGACCATCAACGATGAGAACTTCGGCTAGCTCCGTCGCGCTTGGCGCATGACGCACGAACCGTGTGTAGTCGAGGGCCACAATCGCGAAGCTTCGCAGCTTGAGGACCCAAAAGCTAGCGGACGGATCGCTGGCTACTCCAACGTTGGGCCCGAACGGAAGGATTGCTGACCGATCCGAGGGTCAACTACCGATGGGTCCGGGCTCTTGCGAATAACTGAGTGCACACAGTCTTCGGGTTTGCTGGTGGCAAGACGCGGCTGACAGTCACCTGCGTGCAGCCCCCTTTGCTCACGGTCTCTGTGGAACTTGATGGGCAGGTACGGGCCGAGTTGGTCCCGAGGACTCGGACCGCAGTGCGTGCCGTCGCAGTGTGATGCTAGGCGTAGGCGCCAATGATCTCGACGTCCTCGCTCCAATCCTTGGCGTCCGTGAGGACGATGTAGTCGATCACGCGCCAGCCCTCGCCCATCGTTTCCTGGAGCAGACTCCAGACATTGAGCCAGTCTCCATCAGGCGCTTCGTCGACGGTGTATGTGACGTGGATCGGGTCTCCCAGCTGGGCATCCTGACGCAGATTCTCGCCCCAAGCGGTGAACGAGTCGCCATCGACAATGAATCCCCACCCGTCGAGATCCATGAAGATCTGTTCGCTGAAGATCGTGCCGCCGAGCAGTCCAAGATGCACAGTGACTTGCTTGTGACAGTTGCCGTTCTCATCGCGGACCTCATGCGCTGCCGCCATTGTGATGATGCTGCCTTCCGGTCCCAGGGCCTGAGCGCGAAGCCAAGTCGTCCGGGGATCTCGGCTAAGAGCGCATGTTGGTACTGCCAGTCCAATACTTGCCGACCGACGCCCGCATGTCAGCTGGTCTCGATACGCCCGAACCGGTCGTGGCAGGTAAAGCTGTCTCTTTGAATGCTGTCAACGACGCCCGCCCTTGGCGGGCTGCTCATCCCCACCAGTGGCGGATGAGCCAGCCGATCATCTGGCTGACAGTGATGTGGCACAGGACCTTAGCGACGTCGCGCCAGGCAGACTTCCTGGTGCGATCATGTTCGGCTTCGGGGTCGTGGTTCGCGACCATGGTCGTACTCCCTTGTTTCGGTGGCACAACCAATCCAAACGCGCGAATGGAGGGTGTATGTAAAGGCCGATGTCACAAGCGACCCAGCCTGACCGACGGTCAAGCGAAGTAGCGGGCGCGGCCTTGGGCAAACCCGTCAGCCCAGGCGTCCTGCATCGACATGGTGAGGGCACGGTTAACCTGCCGTCGGGCGGCTCCGGTCAGCCAGGTCAACAGGTCTGAGGGGCGGT
>JANOHS010000161.1:0-1738 GCA_031406655.1 Micrococcales bacterium | reverse complement strand
TAAAGGCAACCCGAAAGCCACCCCACAGAACGAGGCCAAACTTGGCATCGATTTTTGGCACGCTGTTGAGTTCTCAAGAATCGGACGCACACCAACACACAGCCTCACGACCACGCACCGGGGCAACCGTTCAAACTTACCTGCCAGAGCGCCATTCGCACAATCGGCACCGATCCGTGGATCGATGCGCGGTGCGAGGCCTTGGCGGGCATCCACTGTAACAGGCCGGAGCCTGTGACACGTTCCAACCGAGGGACCGGCCACTTCGACGCGGGCTTTCGCAGGCGTTGCGGTGGTGTCCGTTGCTCCCTGGCGGCTGACCTGCAGAACTGTAGGTCGTCGGGCTCATGGAACACAAGTTGGCTGGTCAGCCGCGTGTCGGGGCACGATGTCAGGGGGACCTGCGGGCGGCGGCCAGGGACTTGCGTCCCCGACGTAGCAACGCCACCTGGCCATGGAGGAAGTCGCCCTCGGTCAGCACAGCCGCGGGGTCGCTCACCTTGACATTGTTGACCGACGCGCCACCGTCGCTGATGACCCGTCGAGCCGCGTTGCGGCTGTCCACCAGGGCGGTGGCGACCAAGGCGTCCACGATCGAGGCCCCGGGGGCAACCTCTGCCCCGGGCAGCTCAGCGGTCGCATCGCGCAGCGTGCGGGCGTCCAGGGCGGCTGGGTCACCCTTGCCGAACAGGGCTTCGCTCGCGGCCTGAACCGCCGCAGTTTCCTGCGCACCGTGAACCAGGGTCGTCACGTCAGCAGCCAGAGTTCTTTGTGCCTCCCGTTTGAACGGTGTGTGGGCGACCGAGCTCTCCAGCACGTCGATCTCCTCGCGTGTGCGGTCGGTGAAGGTCCTGAGGTAGCCGATCACCGAGGCGTCGTCGGCGTTGATCCAGAACTGGTAGAAGGCGTAGGGCGACATCATCTCCTCATCGAGCCAGACGGTGCCGCCCTCGGTCTTGCCGAACTTGGCGCCGTCGGCCTTGGTGATCAACGGAGTGGTCAACAGATGAACCGTCTGGTGCTCCGTGCGGTGGATGAGATCAGATCCGGCCGTGAGGTTGCCCCACTGGTCGGCGCCGCCGGTCTGCAGGGTGCAGCCGTAGGTGCGGTACAGGTGCAGGTAGTCAAGCCCCTGCAGCAGCTGGTAGCTGAACTCGGTGTAGGAGATGCCATCCTGGCTGGCCAGGCGGGTCGCGATCGCGTCCTTCCTGATCATGGCGTTCACCCTGAAATGCCTGCCCACGTCGCGCAGGAAGTCCAGCGCCGACATCGGCGCCGTCCAGTCGAGGTTGTTGACCATGACCGCGGGATTGTCGCCCGCGAAGTCCAGGAACGGCTTGACCTGGTTCTGGATCCTTGTCACCCAGCTGGCCACGGTCTCCGGGGAGTTCAAGGTGCGCTCGGCGCTCGCCTTGGGGTCGCCGATCAGGCCGGTGGAACCACCCACCAGACAGAGCGCGTGGTGACCAGCGCGTTGGAGGTGACGCATCAGGACCAGCTGGACGAGGTTGCCCATGTGCAGGCTCGGCGCCGTCGGGTCGAAACCGCAGTAGAACGTGATGGGTCCGTCGGCCAGCGCCTGGCGCAGCGCGGCCTCGTCGGTGGTCTGCGCCACCAGACCACGCCACTGCAGCTCGTCGAGGATGTCGCTCACGGCGGTTGGTTCCCTTCACTGGCCCGGACGGTCACGGCACAGCCTGCCCTAACGCCCGGCGGGCCGGACAGCGGGTTTGGGTGG
>JANOHS010000115.1:0-2130 GCA_031406655.1 Micrococcales bacterium | reverse complement strand
CCGGCACGGCGTGGTCGACGAAGAGCCGCTGCTCCTGGTGCTGACCGGCGTCGGCGAAGTACAGGCCGAGCATCTCGAGCTCGCCGCCCTCGCCGGTGAACTCGGCGTCGGGCGTCACGCGGACGACGTCGCCGCCGAGGGTGACCACGACGTGCCTGACCCGCGCGTCGCGGCCCAGCCTGATCCGGTGCGAGGCGGTGTGCACCGCACCGGCGGCCCAGTCCTGGACCGTCACGAGCGTGAGGTGCGCGCCGTCGTCGACGACGATCTCGACCGTCTCGGACAAGGTGGCGGCCCCGACGTGGTCGAGCACGACGACGGCCTCGGACAGCTCCTTGGCGTGCACCAGCAGGTGCGCGGCCGTGGCGTCACCGGCGGCGCCCTCGACGCCCTCGATCCGGATCGACGTCACGGCCGACGCGACGGCCCGGGCCGGCACGGTCACGACCGTCGCACGGCGGAACGAGTTCCAGGCGGCGGCCGCGGCCCGGTCACCCGGGCGCCCGGCCCGCCCCAGCCGCGGGTCGTCGCGGTCGACGAGCTCGACCACGACCTCGGGGGCCTCCACCACCGTGGTCAGCACGCCGTGGCCGGTCAGGTCGGCCGCGAGCAGCGGGGCGATCCGGTCCACCGGTGAGAACCGCCACTCCTCCTCGCGCCCGGTCGGCAGCGGGAAGTCGGCGATGTCGAAGGACGTCCTCCGCTCGGCGCGGGACCCCTGGGGTGTCCCACCCGTGCCGTGGCTGTGCGCGGTGTCCGCGACCGCCCGGCTGTGATCGGTCGACAGCCCGGCGGGCGTGGTGCGGTCGTTCGTGGTGACGGGTGACATCAACCGACGGACCCTTCCATCTGGAGCTCGATGAGGCGGTTCAGCTCGAGGGCGTACTCCATCGGCAGCTCGCGGGCGATCGGCTCGATGAAGCCGCGCACGATCATCGCCATAGCCTCGGTCTCCTTCATCCCGCGGGACATGAGGTAGAACAGCTGGTCGTCACCGATCTTGGACACCGTGGCCTCGTGACCCATCGTCACGTCGTCCTCGCGGACATCGACGTACGGGTAGGTGTCCGAGCGGCTGATGGTGTCCACGAGCAGGGCGTCACAGCGAACGTTGGAGGCGCTTCCGTGCGCGCCCTCCATGATCTGGACCAGACCGCGGTAGGAGGTCCTGCCGCCCCCACGTGACACCGACTTGGAGATGATGCTGGAGTGGGTGTTCGGGGCCGCGTGGACCATCTTGGCGCCGGCGTCCTGGTGCTGGCCCGCGCCGGCGAACGCAACGGAGAGCGTCTCGCCCTTGGCGTGCTCGCCCAGGAGGAAGACGGCCGGGTACTTCATGGTCACCTTGGAGCCGATGTTGCCGTCGATCCACTCCATCGTCGCGCCCTCGGCGCAGGTCGCGCGCTTGGTGACCAGGTTGTAGACGTTGTTGGACCAGTTCTGGATGGTCGTGTAGCGAACGCGTGCGTTCTTCTTCACGATGATCTCGACCACGGCCGAGTGCAGCGAGTCCGACTTGTAGATGGGCGCCGTACAGCCCTCGACGTAGTGCACGTAGGAGCCCTCGTCGGCAATGATCAGGGTCCGCTCGAACTGGCCCATGTTCTCGGTGTTGATCCGGAAGTAGGCCTGTAGCGGGATGTCGACCTTGACGCCCGGAGGGACATAGATGAACGAGCCACCGGACCACACGGAGGTGTTGAGGGCGGCGAACTTGTTGTCCCCGACCGGGATCACCGAGGTGAAGTACTCACGGAACAGGTCCTCATGCTCACGCAGGCCGGTGTCCGTGTCGACGAAGATGACGCCCTGCTCCGCCAGGTCCTCGCGGATCTGGTGGTAGACGACCTCGGACTCGTACTGCGCGGCCACGCCGCCCACGAGACGCTGCTTCTCCGCCTCGGGGATGCCGAGGCGGTCGTAGGTGTTCCTGATGTCCTCGGGCAGCTCCTCCCAGGAGGTGGCCTGCTTCTCGGTGGACTTCACGAAGTACTTGATGTTCTGGAAGTCGATGCCGGTCAGGTCAGAACCCCAGGTGGGCATGGGCTTTTTGCCGAAGAGCTTCAGGCCCTTGAGGCGCAGGTCGAGCATCCACTGGGGCTCGGTCTTGCGGCCGGAGATGTCGCGAAC
>JANOHS010000102.1:0-2629 GCA_031406655.1 Micrococcales bacterium | reverse complement strand
TAACCGACCAGCACGACCTGCGTCAAGTCATCGGGCAGCACGGCGCGCACGGCGTCCGCGTACTCCTCCAGGGTCGCGTCAGCGTTCCCACACGGCAGATCAACGACGATCACGTCGTGGCCAGCCGAATTCAACGGTTCGATGACCGGCTCCATGGCCGAGGGTGTATCCCAGGCTCCGGGGACGATGACGAACGTGGACATAAGCAGATCCTCCTCGGGCACGGAGCCGCTCGGTGACACTCGAAGTGCGTCTTCTCGGTGGTCCCGAACCACTACTGTGTGTTACGTAACTACTAGTTGCGGAACATACCCAACTCTGTTACGTTACGGCTAGGGCCGCAATAAGAGAGTTGGTTCCTATGTCTGAGTTCCTGTTGGCGCCGCGCCGCCCCGGTGGTCGCGGTAGTGACCGTGGTCGCCCGCGGGACCCGGATATGGATCAGGCGATCCTGCGGGCCACGGTCGAACTGCTCTCCGAGGTCGGCTACGTGCGCGTGACCGTGGCCGAGGTAGCCCGCCGGGCGGGGGTCAGCAAGCCGGCCATCTACCGTCGGTGGTCGCAGAAGTCCCAGCTCGTCGTCGAGGCGATGGTCACTCAGATGCGCCCCGGCAAGGACAACGACTCGGGCAGCGCCGCCGGCGACCTGCTTGCCCTCACCGAGGCGCTGATCAGTGTCCTGACCCGGACCCCGCTCGGGCGGGTGCTCCCTGGCCTGGTGGCGGAGATGGCCGCCGATCCCGTGCTCGCCACCAGCTACCGCGACCTGATCATCAAGCCCAACCAGCGGCATTGGCGCGCCGCCGTCGAGCGTGGCATCGCTCGTGGTGAGCTCTCCGCTGAGACCGACGTCGACTTCGTGCTCAACACCCTCGCCGGGCCTCTGTACTTCTGCCTCCTCATCACCGGAGAGCCCATCGACGACGGCTACGCCCGCGCGGCCGTCGACCTGATCTGGGCCCGATACGGCGCCGCCCCCGGCTGAGGCCCCTCCCCGACCTACCCTTCCGCTCCACACCCGCAGCACCCGCCTGGATGCCGCACGCCCACTTTCGGCAAGACCGCTCCCTCAGGCACCACCCACCACAACCTCAGATAGGAAGGCCATGAACAGCAACCTGACCACCATCCCTCGCGAGATCCACTCCGGGTTGGTCACCCCCACCTCAGTAATCGCCTTCGGGCGTCGCCTTGATCCGCCTGTCCCAGTCAACGACGCCCGCCCCAGAACCCCGAACGCTAATCCCAGCCCGCGAAGACCAGGAGGGGTTCCGATGAGGACTGTGCGGTGGTTCATCGTCGTGGTCGTGATGGGACATGGTCTGATTCACCTGCTCGGCGCCGCCAAAGGGCTGGGCTGGGCCGAGGTGGTCGCACTGCCCGAACCGATCGGCCCGGCGATGGGCCTCGCCTGGCTGGCCGCCGCTGCCGCCGTCGTCGCGACCGGGGTGCTGCTCGCCGTCCGGAACCGCAGGTGGTGGGTCGCCGGCACCGTCGGCGTCGTCCTCTCCCAGGCCGTGATCCTGACGTCGTGGAACGACGCAAAGACCGGAACGGCGGCGAACGTCCTGCTGCTCGCCGCGCTGGGATACACCCTCGCCTCCCGCGGCCCTAGGAGCTACCGCGCTGAGTACGAGCATCGCAGCGCGGCCGCGCTCCGCGAGCCCCACCCCGGAACTGGGACGGTAGTGACCGAAACCGACCTGGCCCACCTCCCAGACCTCGTCGCCGAGTACGTCCGCCGGTCCGGCGCCGTGGGTCAGCCCCGGGTCTCGTCCGTCCACGCCCGGATTCACGGCCGGATCCGCGCCGGCGCGAACGCACGATGGATGACGTACACCGGCGAGCAGGTCAACACCTACGGACCCGCGCCCAGCCGGTTGTTCTGGATGGACGCCACGCTGTTCGGTCTGCCGATCGACGTCCTGCACGTCTTCGCCGGCCCGGCCGCCACTATGCGCGTCAAGCTGTGCTCGGTGGTGCCGATGGTGAACGCCTCGGGGCCCGACATGGACCGGGCCGAGACCGTGACGTTGTTCAACGACCTGTGCATCCTGGCCCCGGCGGCGCTGATCGACGCACCGATCGTCTGGCAACCGGTAGACGACAACCACGTTCGCGGCACCTTCACCAACGGCGCCCAGACCGTGACCGCCGACCTGACGTTCAACGATGGTGACCTGGTCGACTTCGTCTCCGACGACCGGATGAGCACCTCGCGCGACGGCTCCACCTTCACCTCGCAACGCTGGTCGACACCCGTACGCGACTACCGCACCTTCGGCGCCCGGCGAATCGCCACCCACGGGGAAGGCCGCTGGCACACCACCGACCCCCAGGGCCAGTACGCCTACCTCGAGTACAACCTCGACGCCATCACCTGCAACCCCCGGACGGCGCCGACCCCGCGACGAAGCCCAACACCTCTTAACCAACCCGGATCCGAGCGTGGGGAAGGTCGACTAGCTCTTCCTCCCAATAGCGGCGTTCGGGTCGGCCTAGACAAGCCACGGGTTCTCGCGCGGGGCCGCGCCCCCTACCTCTTATCCGGTGCCCTTGTCGTCGCCGCCGCTATCGCAGCGGGGTTCAGCTTCTTCTCCTCGTCGCTACTCACCGGCGCACCCGTCAC
>JANOHS010000084.1:0-4435 GCA_031406655.1 Micrococcales bacterium | reverse complement strand
TGGGCGGCCACGGCCCCACCGCGAAGCGGCTGGGAACCCGTGGGTGAGCTGAGCGTCGCCGATCTGAGATCCGTTGCTACGCAAGGCATCGCGGAGATCGCGCACGGCGTCCCGGAGGGTTCGGGAGCGGCCGCGGTCGCGGCGGTGCGCCAGCTGGTGTGGGCTCGTGACTCGCCGACGACTCCGCCTATCCCGTCGGGTGCCGCCTTCGCGGCATACGCGCTGGGATTCCTGACGCAGGAGAGCGCCCGGGTCTTTGCCCACGGTCGGTGGACCCGGCTCTCCACCGCCACAGGTCACGTCCTGGTGCGCTGACCGCCGACCATGACGAGGGCGGCCACGGCTGCCAGGGACACCCAGATGAGCTCGAACACGAGGATGTCCGAGCCGTTGGGGTCGTGCATCGCGGCGAACACGGCACCGGCCGCCGAGATGCCCATGACGCTGCCCAGCACGTCGGACAGCTGCAGCGACGACGACGTGCCGCCGTGGTCGCTGACCGGCGAGAGGGTGAGCGCGAGCACAGAGGTCGACGACATCGCCAGACCCATCCCCAGACCCATCACCACGGTCGCCAGCCCCACCACGTAGTAGTGCCAACCGAACCCGGCTATGCCAGCGAGCAGCAGGATGCCCACGGCCAGCGCCCCACCACCGGCGACCACGAGCTCGGACCGCCGCTCGTGCAACAGGGCGTGACCCTGGACGAAGGAGCCGAAGGACCAGCCGAGCGCGCCCACCGTGAGCATGATGCCGGCCGTCGTGAGGCTCAGCCCGCGCTCGTTGACGAGCATGAGCGGGATGAAGGTGATGGTGCCGTTGAACGCGGCGGTCAGCAGGAACCGGCTCATCATCACGGAGGGCAGCCCGCGGGACATGCGCATCGTGCCCGGCGGGACGAGCCGGGGGGCGGTCAGCGCGACGCCGATGAGCCCCAACGCCGCCAGCGTGACCGGAAGGGCATGCGCCGGCACGAGCTGGTCGGAGCCCCACTGCATCGCACCGGCGGAGAGGGCGACACCGAGACCGAACAGCGCAAGACGGCTGTGTCCGGACCGGTCGGACGGCTCGCTCTGGTCGTCCGGCGAGCTCCCGCTGATCCGGTCGCGCTGTGTGCCGACCACGGTGATGGTGACCGCGATCGGGGCCAGCACGATCAGGAAGACCCAGCGCCAGGACCACGTCGACGCCAGCCAGCCGGCCACGGGCGGACCGATCAGCGATGGGAGCACCCACGCGGCAGAGATCCAGCTGAAGACCCTGGGGCGCAACGCATCTGGGTAGGCCCAGCCGATCACCACATAGAGCGCCACGATGATCAGCCCCGCGCCCAGACCGGCGATCAGCCGCCCGGCCAGCAGGATGGTGAACGTCGGGGCCAGGCCCGCCAACGCCGAGCCGGCAGCCATGAGCACCTGGCCGGTGAACAGCGAGGGGAGCGGGCCGCGGCGGTCCGACCAGACGCCGGCCAGGACGATTCCGAGCATCGAGGCCGTGAGCATGACCGAGAACGCGAGCCCGTAGGACCGAACCGCGTCCAAGTCCCTCGCGACGCTGGGCATGGCGGTCGAGATGGCCATCGCCTCGAACGCGATGATCGTCACCAGCGCCAGCAGCGCGCCGGTCACCAGCCGGTATGCCGGCCCCATCGGTCCCTGAGGTCGCTCCCGCGTCGGGTCGGCGCGCATGGAGGTCGTCACTGGGTCAAGGGTAGCCATCGAACCGGCAGAGCACGGCAGCTGCCCGACACCGGTGCGGGAGGGATGGGGTCGCGCAGCCCATCAAGGGAGCCCGCAAGCAGGGCAAGCGGTCCAAGTCCCTCCCGCGTCATCTCGGCCCAACTGGTGGACCTGGAGAGTGTCAACGTGGAGAGTCAGGCGGCCCGACCTGGATCCTGCGCTGCAGCTCGACGCGGCTCGCCTCGTTGGGGTTCAGGTCCCATGCGCCCTCCAGCCACCAGGTGGCGCCGGCCTGAGCCCACACGAGAGGGTCGGCGGGGGTGGTCGGGTCCGCACCGTGCGAGCGGCCTTCGTGGACGACGTCGAAGCCCTCCCAGGTCAGGCCGGCCGCCTCGCGCGCGATCCGTGCGCGGGCCACGATCTCGGCCAGCCGGGCCGGACCGTCGACACCGACAGCGGCATTGTCCACGGGGCCGGGGTGCGCAGGGTCGATCCAGTACGGCAGCAGGCCGTCCCAGCGCGCGGCGCGGTCCACCGAGGGCTGCGCCTTGCGCCCCGGCCGGTAGCCACCGACGACCCACACCGGGACGCGAGGCTGCTGAACCGGCGGGTCGGGGACGAAGAAGTCGGTCGGCCTCACGTGGTGGTGACGGCCGTCATACGCGAAGGGCTGTCCGCGCATCAGCCCGTCGTAGACGGCCAGCCCCTCTTCGAGCAGCTCGACCCGGGTGGCACGCCCCTGGTCGGCCTCGAACGCGGTCCAGCCTTCATGGAGAGCGCCGAGCCCGACGGCGAGCTGGGTCCGGCCGCCGCTGAGCCGGTCGAGAGTGGCCGCCCTGGAGGCAAGGTCCCAGGGCTTGACCCGTGGCAGGGGGGTGAGCATGGTGCCCAGCCGGATGGTCTCTGTCACCATTGCAGCCGCTGTCAGGGACACCCACGCGTCGACGCCCCACACGGCCTCCCAGGCGAAGATGGCGTCCCAGCCCGATGACTGCGCAAGCACCGCCGCGTCGGCGAAGTCGGCAGCATCGCCGAACGGCATGACGAAGCCGAACCTCATGTCGCCCACGCTAGCCGCAACCCCCGACACCGGCACCGCCCCGTGGGCAATGACTGTGAGGAATCGGTTGTCAGGGCAGCCGAAACCTCACAGTCATTGCCAACGACGACTCGGGAAGAGGATTCGGCTACCGGGTGAGCCAGACCGTCGTGTCGGTCGGGACCGTGCCGCCTTCGCCGAGGGGCCCGCTGGACAACAGGGTCCGGGCGCCCGGGGGGAGGGTCACCGACTCCGCGCCGAAGTTTGTGATGACCACGACCGCCTCGCCGGCAGCCGGGGCGTTGGCGAAAGCCAGCACGTCGGAGGGGTAACCGCCCAGCCAGCTGAGCGAACCAGCACCCAGACCACGCTGGCGACGAGCGGCCAGCAGCGCGCGATACAGCTCGAGGGTTGAGCCTTCGACGCCCAGCTGTCGGTCGACGGCCAGGGCGGCGTAGGACGCCGGCTGCGGCAGCCAGGTACTGGCAGAAGGCCCGAAGCCGTATGACGGCCGGTCGCCCTCCCAGGGCATCGGAACCCGGTTGCCGTCACGGCCGCGCTGGGTGTGACCGCTGCGATGCCAGGTCGGGTCCTGACGGACGTCGTCGGGCATCTCGGTGGAGTCGGGCAGCCCGAGCTCCTCACCCTGGTAGAGATAGGCCGAGCCCGGCAGCGCGAGCATCAGGGCCGTGGCCGCACGCGCCCGACGAAGACCGAGAACGACATCCGGCTGCGGGTCGCCGATGCCAATTCCGTTGGGGCGCTTGGGTCCCACCGGGAGCCCGAGCCGGGAGACGTGGCGTACGACGTCATGGTTGGACAGCACCCAGGTGGTGGGAGCGCCGACCGAGTCCGCAGCCTTCAGCGACAGCGTGATGTCGCCACGAAGGTCGTCGGCCCGCCACTGCGTCAGCAGGAAGTCGAAGTTGAACGCCTGGTGCATCTCGTCGCCCCGGACGTAGCGAGCCCTTCGCTCCTGCGAGTCGACCCAGGCCTCGGCGCAGAGGATGCGGTCGTTGTCGCTGGAGTACCCCTCGGCGTCGATCGGGTTGTAGGAGTTGAGGACCCGACGCCACGACCGGTAGATCTCATGCACGCCGTCCTGGTCCCACATCGGCGCCCGCTTGCCGTCCTGCCCGAGCGGCACACTGTCGAGGCCGCCGAGGATGGGCAGCGGCTCATCCCAGTCGGGCAGCCCCGTCTCCTTCACCAGCGCATTGGCGACGTCGACCCGGAAGCCGTGGACACCTCGGTCGAGCCAGAACCTCAGCACGTCCTCGAACTCGGCCCGGACGTCGGGGCTGTCCCAGTTGTAGTCGGGTTGCCTCGAGTCGAAGAGATGGAGGTACCACTGGCCATCCTGCGACGCGACCCGGGACCAGGCCCCGCCACCGAACGCGCTCTGCCAGTTGTTCGGCGGCAGCTCGCCGCTGGGGCCACGGCCGTCACGGAACAGGTAGCGGTCCCGCTCGGGGCTGCCCGGGCCGGCGTCCAGCGCGGCCCGGAACCACGGGTGCTCGTCGGAGGAGTGGTTGGGGACGAGGTCCACGATGACCTTGATGCCGAGGCCGCGCGCGGTGGCCAGCAGCGTGTCGGCGTCGGCCAGCGTGCCGAAGAGCGGGTCGACGTCGCGGTAGTCGGCCACGTCATAGCCGGCGTCGGCATCAAGGTCATCGTGGACCTCGTCCCCAACCACTCCTCCGACGAGCACCCGTGG
>JANOHS010000059.1:0-2386 GCA_031406655.1 Micrococcales bacterium | reverse complement strand
ATATGGTGTCTCGGGCCCGATCGCCCGGGCTTCGGGCCTGGACATGGATCTGCGCCGGGATGAGCCGTACCTTGCCTACGGCGAGCTCTTCGCCGAGGGCGGCCCGGGGCGAGTCGTCACCCGCACCGCCGGCGATGGTCTCGCCCGGCTCGAGGTGCTGCTCGAGCAGGTCCACGTGAGCCTCGATCTGGCCGAGCAGTGCGTATCCGTGCTCGGGTCGCTCCCGCAGGGACCGGTCAACGTCAAGCTGCCCAAGGTGCTGCGGGTGCCCGAGGGCCATCGCTACACCCAGACGGAGAACCCGGCCGGCTTCAACGGTTACTACCTCGTATCGCGAGGCGACAAGACACCGTGGCGGCTCAAGCTGCGCTCTGCGTCATACAACAACGTCTCGGTGTTCTCGGAGCTGCTGCCGGGCAACCTGATCTCCGACATGGTCTCCATCCTGGGCTCGATGTTCTTCATCGTCGGAGACGTCGACAAATAGCCTCACCGAACACCGCGGATCGACCGTTTCGGGGGCAGAAAGCCCTCAAACGGTCGCGCGGAGGTGTTCGGTCAGTGGGTGCGGCTGTGGTTGTGGCTGTCGCGCCTGTCGTCCCCGTCTCCGTCTTCGCCGTTGCCCTCGTCCCCCTTGTCCACCCGGCACATCGCCTGGGTCAGCAACCCGGCAGCCGACATCAGGGCGCCGCCCGCGGTCAGGGCTGCGAGCTGCAGAACGAGGGTGCGGCGCGTGGCGATGTCGAAGTCCGGCACCAGCACCAGGACCTGCGCGAGGTACCACCCGGCGACCAGCGCCCCGGTGAGCGCCGCGGCCTGTGCCAGCACCAGGGTGCGCATGGCGCGCATCGGGTTGAGAGACTTCTTCGCCTCCCCGCGCAGGAACCGGCGGACCGGCAGCCCGGCGAAGAAGACGCCACAGGCCATGAACACCAGGACGATGAGCGCCCCCCAGGAGGCCTGGGCAAGATAGCCTCCCCGGCTCGTCCAGATGCGCAGCCCGAGGTAGGCAAAAGCCGCGACGACCAGACCCAGCAGGAGGACGAGCCGGATCGAGACACCGCGGCCGTCCCTCACCATGATGGACTCCAGACCGGGCCGGGCCGTATGCCGTCCTGGTCCGCCTGCTCGAGGAGCTCACTGACCGGGACCAAGGCCTCACCAACCCGCAGCTGCGCCTCGGCGTCCAGCGCCCACCAGGGCGCAAGGACGAACGCCCGCTCGTGGGCGCGAGGATGGGGCAGCATCAGCTCGGGGTCCTGGCTGATCAGCTCCGACCCTGACTCGGGATCGCCATACTGGATGAGGTCAAGGTCCAACGTTCTTGCACCCCAACGGGTTTCGCGAACTCGACCGCGATCCGCCTCGATCGCATGGAGCTCTGTGAGCAGCGCGAAAGGGGCCAGCCGGGTCCGCGCCAGAACGACGGCGTTGAGGTAGGCGGGCTGGTCCGGCCCACCGACCGGATCAGTCTCGATCAGCTCGGAGACGGCAGTGACCTGCAGCCCGTCCACATCGGCGAGCGCTCGTACAGAGGCCTCGAGCGTGGACAGCACCCCACCGAGGTTGGCGCCAAGGGCGATCACGACCGGCACGTCACGGTGGCGCTCCACGCGCACCTGGACATCACCGAACGGCACACCGACCGGGGCCTGTGGCTTGTGCACGGTCACCTCAACGGCTTGCACCAGCGGGCGCTTCAGGACGACCTCGGCGATCTGGTCGGCCAGGGTCTCGATCAGGTCCAGCGACGGCCCGGTGACCAGCGACACCACGTCGGCGGCCACCTCCGCATAGTTGACCGTGTGCGCGAGGAGATCTGTGCGCCCGGCTCGCCGAAGGTCGACCTCGAGGCTCACGTCCACGACGAAGCCCTGTCCGTCCGCCTTTTCGAAGTCGAGCACCCCGTGGTGACCATGGGCCGATATTCCTTGCAGGACAATACGATCCATCATTGAGCTCCCCTCATGGCAGCGACCACGCGGAGGGCGTCGACGCTCGGGGCGACGTCGTGGACGCGCACCCCCCAGACGCCGGCAAGTCCTGCGATGACCGTGGTCGCGGCGGTCGCGGCGTCTCGCTCCGCAGGGGGCCGTGCATGGCCGCCCTCGGGGACGCCGAGGCGCCCGAGGAAGGTCTTGCGTGAAGCCCCGACCAGAACGGGTTGCCCCAGCGACTGCACTGCATCCAGGTGAGCCAGCAGCGACCAGTTGTGCTCAGCCAGCTTGGCGAAGCCGAACCCCGGGTCGAGAATCAGCTGGTCCCGCCCCACCCCCTGAGTGCACAGCTCGGTCATCCGCTCGGTCAGCGCCTGGCATACATCGGCGACCACGTCGTCGTAGGACGCGTGGTCCTGCATGCTCTGGCTGTGCCCTCGCCAGTGCAT
>JANOHS010000624.1:0-2125 GCA_031406655.1 Micrococcales bacterium | reverse complement strand
CACGGCTGCGCTGGGTACTCTTGCCGGGTGAATCAGCCCCTCGACCCTGCCGCCCCGGAAGCCGACCTACCTGAGCAGATGCGGGTCCGGCGGGCCAAGCGGGCTCGCCTCCTGGAAGAGGGCCGGGAGCCGTATCCGGTGGGCGTGCCTCGGACGCGCACGCTCGGCGAGGTGCGCGCGGCATACGGGCACCTGGAGACTGCCGAGGAGACCCAGGACGTCGTGGGCGTCGCGGGTCGTGTGGTGTTCATCCGCAACTCCGGCAAGCTGGCCTTCGCCACCTTGCAGGAGGGCGACGGCACGCGTCTCCAGGCGATGCTCAGCCTGGCCGAGGTCGGCGAGCAGGCCCTCGCCGCCTGGAAGGCCGATGTGGACCTCGGCGACATCGTCTTCGTCCACGGCCGGGTCATCTCGAGCAGGCGTGGCGAGCTCTCCGTGCTGGCCGACGAGTGGGAGATGGCGAGCAAGGCACTTCGACCTCTTCCGACCATGCACAGTGAGCTGTCCGAGGAGTCACGGGTACGCCAGCGTTATGCCGATCTGATCGTGCGCCAGGAAGCCCGTGACATGGTCCGAAACCGCGCGGCCATTGTTCGTGCCGTGCGCGACACCCTGCACAACCGCGGGTTCATCGAGATCGAGACGCCCGTTCTTCAGCTCGTCCATGGTGGCGCCGCGGCCCGACCTTTTCCGACCCACCTGAACGCTTTCGATATCAAGATGTCGCTGCGCATTGCGCTGGAGCTGTATCTCAAGCGAGCCGTTGTCGGCGGTGTGGACAAAGTCTTCGAGATGGGCCGCATCTTCCGCAACGAGGGTGTCGACTCCACGCACAGTCCGGAATTCACCATGCTCGAGGCATATGAGGCTTTCGGCGACCAGCACTCAATGGCCGATCTGATGCAGGATGTCATCGTTGCAGCCGCCGATGCCTATGGTTCCCGGGTCATCGATACCCCTGCCGGAGCGATCAACCTCGACGGCGAATGGCGCTGGCTGCCGGTTTACCAGGGCCTTTCCGAGGCGGTGGGCGAGGAGGTCACGCCAGACACGGATGCGCGCACGCTGCGGGCGATCGCGACCCGCCTCGAGGTGCCGGTCCACCCCGACTGGGAGGCCGGCAAGCTGGTGGTGGAGCTGTTCGGTGAGATCGTCGAGCCGACCCTGATCCAGCCGACCTTCGTCTGCGACTATCCGCCCTCAGCCCAACCCTTGGCCCGACCGCACCGCAAGGACCCCAGGCTGATCGAGGCATGGGACCTGATCATCGGTGGCACCGAACGAGGGACAGCCTTCTCGGAGCTGGTCGACCCGGTGATCCAGCGGGACCGGCTCACGGCTCAGTCGCTGCGGGCCGCAGCCGGAGATGTCGAGGCGATGCAGCTCGACGAGGACTTCCTGCGTGCCCTGGAGTATGGCGCCCCGCCCATGGGTGGCCTCGGCCTCGGTATCGACCGCCTGGTCATGCTCTTCACCGGTGCCGGTATCCGTGAAACCATTCTCTTCCCGTTGCTGAAACCGGAGTGAACATGAGCCTGCATTCCGTGGTGATCGCCCTGGGTGCGCTGATGCCGAGTGCAGGCGTTGCCTTCTTGTTCTATCTGGTCATCAAGGCAATGCTCGAAGGCGACCGCAATGAGCGCCTGGCGCATTCGAAGTGGGAGGCCGATCAAGAGCGTCCGGCCCCTGCGGCCAATCAATCTGCCGATATCGAAGATAGGGATTCCGCATCATAAGAGTTTTCGCGTATGGTGGGACGCGCAATAGTCGGTGAACACAGGTCAGCGGCTCATATCGTTCCTCATTCGGGAGATTCCATGGCGCAGAAGGTCCAAGTTCTGTTGGTTGACGACATCAGTGGTGCCGAGGCGGCTGAAACCGTGTCATTCTCGCTCGACGGTGTGTCCTACGAGATCGACCTGAGCGCGGCCAATGCCAAGAAGCTGCGTGACGACCTGGCGACGTGGGTGGGTCATGCCCGTCGCTCCGGCGGCCGCAAGAGCTCGCGCAGAGCGTCCGCCGGTGGAGCGCGCCGGGGCGACCTGAGCGCAGTTCGGGAGTGGGCGCGCAACAACGGTCACAAGGTCAGCGACCGGGGCCGCATCTCGGCCGAGATCCTGGCTGC
>JANOHS010000150.1:0-3624 GCA_031406655.1 Micrococcales bacterium | reverse complement strand
TGGAACGGCCCGAGCAGCTCGCCGTTCTGCGCGCCGTCGGGTGCGACGCGGCCCAGGGATACCTTCTGGGTCGTCCGGCTGAGGCGAAGGACATCGACCTGCCATCCATGACCTCGTCCGAGGCGTTGATCTGAGGAAAGGTGCCGTGCTCGACATACCGCTCCACGCCTGTCGCGTTCCACGCCACTATGGTGACCTGGCAAGAGGAGGCAACCGATGACGCCACCAAGTGACGTCAACAGGGCCGCGGACAAGGTCGAGGGCCAGCCTGTCCTGCAGATCGGCGCTCGCGCCGGGTATGCAGTGAATGGCGGCCTGCATCTGCTGATCGGCTGGATCGCCCTGCAGGTCGCCTGGTCTGCCAGCTCCAAGTCGGCGGACCAGTCCGGCGCGCTGCAGACTGTTGCCGGGAGCTCGCTGGGACGGTTGACGCTCTGGGTGGGGGTTATCGGATTCTTCGCGCTCGGATCCTTTGAGCTCGCCAAGGCCTTTGCCGTGCGATCCGCCCCCGGGGCGTCGCCGTGGGCGGACCGGATCAAGGGCATCTCCAAGGTCGTCGTCTACCTCGCCCTGGCGTGGACGTGTCTCAGCTTCGCAAGGGGAGCGCCTCGCAGCAGCAAAGCCCAGAGCGCGGACTTCACGGCCACCCTGCTGCAACAGACCGGGGGGCGACTGCTGGTCGCAGCCGTTGGCCTGGTTGTCATCGGGGTCGGCGCGTACCACATGGTCAAGGGGTGGACCAGGAAGTTCCTCCAGGATCTGAATGAGCATCCAGGCACCCTTGCCACGCGCGCCGGGGTGGTCGGTTACCTCGCCAAGGGAGTGGCCCTGGCTGTTGTCGGGGTGTTGTTCCTGGCTGCGGCTGCGCAGAACTCTGCGGGCAAGGCGACCGGACTCGACGGGGCGCTGCGATCCCTGCGCCAGCAGCCGTTCGGGCCGTGGCTCCTAAGCTCGGTCGCCGTTGGTCTCGCCTGCTACGGCCTCTACAGCTTCGCTCGTGCAAGGCATGCGCGCGTCTAGGGGCAGCAGTTCTCAGAAGGAGCGGCGCATCCTGAGGCCGAAGGGCCGGCCGTCGGGGTCGTAGATCAGGCGGTTGAGCGGTGTGGCCCAGGCCCGCGTGAACCGTGTCATCGTCCCCTCGTTCAGTGGTCGGATCCGGCCCGGCGGGCGGGCTCCGAGGCATCCGTCGTCATACCAGCGTTGCAGCTCGTCGGCGGAGTCGGCAAAGGTGGTGAACGTGGCAGCCGGATCGTGCACGTCGTCCGACCAGTCGTCGCGGTCGAGATGCTCACGGGACAGGTCGAGCCGCAACGCCCGTGCGAAGCCGGGGTCGTAGACTGCTGCGGACACTTCGGAGTCATGGGTCCAGGACCTGCGGTTGAAGTTGTCGGACCCCACTGACGCCCATTGGTCGTCGATGATGCAGACCTTGGCGTGCACGTAGACCGGAACGCCATCCGGGCTCTCCAGTCCGTAGAAGGCAACCCTGCCAGGGGCTCGCTCGCGCAGGGTCGCGATCGCGCTCTCGCGGCCGACCAGGGCTGGTGGCATCGACAGTCGACCATCCTGGTCGGGAAAGTGCGGGAGCACGGCCATCAGGTACAGCTCGGGGTGGCGCTCCAACGCAGCCGCCAGTGTCTCTGCGACCTCTGGTGACCACAGGTACTGGTCCTCGACGTAGATCAGGTGGCGCGCCTGGTTGATGGCTTTGGCGTAGCCGCGCGCCACGCTACGTTCTCCCCGGGGTGCGAAGGAGTAGCCGCCGGCACGGGCGGGGTACGTCCGCAGGAGCTGGATGGGGTGGGTTCCTGCCGGCTCGGGGTCGGCGAGCTGTGGCGGCAGCGGCTTGACCGCGGGATTGTCCCTTCGGAGTCGGTCCGCGAGCCACCGAAGCGGACTGTGGCTGAGCGCGCGGGGGTCATCCCAGCGTTCGCGGAACACCGTCTCCACGTCGCCGACCGCCGGTCCTGTGATCGCGAGCTGCACGTCGTGCCATGGCGGTGTTGGCCCGTACACCGCCGCCATGGGCTGTGGCTGTGGGTCACCTCGGTGGGAGGCGTCGTCGCGGCGCCCGTGGCACAGGTCGATGCCACCGAGGAAGGCGACGTCCAGCTCGGGACGGTCGTGGTGGCGAAGGACAACGAACTTCTGGTGGTGCGAACCTCCGGTGCGTACTCGCATATCGAGCAGACACACGCCGCCGGCGGCGTTGATCTCGTCGCCCAGCTGCCGGTTCTGCGCGGCTGAGAATGCCAGATGGTCCCAGTGGGAGCGCCACAGGAGGCCGCGAACGTCGACGCCCCGTCTGGCCGCATCGCCGAGCAAGCTTCCGACGTCTGCATCCGGGGTGTCGGTGAGGCGTTCGTCGGAGTCGCCGCGCCAGTCGGCGAACATCAACAGGTCACCAGCGCCCATCTGGTTCACCCGGCGGTGCAGCTCGGCGAAGTACGTCGCGCCGTGGACGAGCGGACTGACCATGTTCCCCTCGGACCAGGCCGCACCGCCGGTATGACGGGAGTCCAGCCGGGTGTCGGGGTTGCCGCGTTCGCTGGAAGTGAGGAACCACAGGGAAGTCGGTATGTTCGACCTCACCCGGGCACCCTTCTCGTTCGGTCGGTCATAGCGCGAGGAGTGGGTTGGACGCGCAGCCCACCCGCCGCGACAGGTCTTGTCAGTAGTAGTGCTTGCGACCGCCCACCGCGCGGCCCATGGAGCCGAGTATCCACAGGATTGCGCCAATAACCAGCAGGATGATGCCGATGGTCTCCAGGATGGGAATGCTGGCGACTATTCCCACGACCAGAAGCACTATTCCGAGAACGATCATGTGAGGTTCCTTCCTGCTTGCGTGAACGGCCTGTCCGGGGCTGGTCGCCCACGTCCTGGCGGCTGCCGTGAAGATCCGCGCCTGAAGTATTGCAGCCCAGAGTATTCTTGAGGAGTTCCCGAGTCTGAACAAGGAGGGCGGCCGATGAGAATTGGCTCAAGCTTGGCTCTGATTGCCATTGGAGCGATCCTGAAGTTTGCCGTGACGACATCGGTCAGCGGGATCAGCCTTTCCACCGTGGGCGTCGTCCTGATGGTGGTGGGCATTGCGGGCCTGGTCATCTCGCTCGTGCTGGCCAACACGGCCAGGCGGACGGACGTTGTGCATCACTCGGCGCGCGAGGGATACGTCGAGCCGCTGCCTCCGGACGACCCACGCGTCTGAAGGGTCGGTCCGGGGCGCCACCTGCTGTGGTGGCCGGCGCCGCTAGCGCTTGACCGCGGCCAGGAGGCCGTCGCCGACGGGCAGCAGCGTCGGCAACAGCGCGTCGTTGTCGCGCAGCGCCTTGCCGAGATCCCTCAACGTGGTTGTCGTCTCGTCGCGCGTGGCGGGATCGGCCACGAGGTCGTGCCAGAGCATGTTGTCCAGGGCCAGGACGCCGCCGGAACGTAGTAGCCGCAGGGCCTGCTCGACATACTGCGGGTACTCCAGCTTGTCTCCGTCGATCAGCACCATGTCGTATGCCGCGTCGGTGAGGCGGGGGAGTACGTCCAGCGCCGGCCCCGTGATCACCCGGGTGCGCTGTGGAGGGATCCCGGCGGCCGCGTAGGCCAGCTTGGCTGCCCGTTGGTGCTCGG
>JANOHS010000568.1:0-2302 GCA_031406655.1 Micrococcales bacterium | reverse complement strand
CTCGCAGGGTCGCCACCAGCTCGTGGTCGACCTGGAGGACGTCCCCTTCATGGACTCGACCGGTCTGGGCGTCCTGGTCGGGCGTCTCAAGCTGGTCAGGGTCAAGGACGGCACGCTGATCCTGGTGTGCTCGAGCGAGCGAATCCTGAAGGTCTTCTCGATCACCGGCCTCGACAAGGTGTTCCAGATCTATGCCAGCCTTGACGACGCGCTGGCCTCGACCGCCTAGAGCCTGTCGGCGACCGCCTGAAGCGTGCGGCGACCGCCTGACGCACTGAGGAACGGGTCGTTCGCACGCGCCTCTTCAGGCCTCTACAATGACCCCCAGCACACCTGCCGCGGCGGGTGTGAGCCGCGTCACGAGGGGACTCGCTGGTCACCGCCATCAGATTCCACCGGGCGCACGTCCGAGTGCGATCGACGTCCCAGGAGGATCTTGAATGCCAGGCCTTATCCGAGCCGCCGGCGCTACACCATTGACCGTGACAGGCACGAACCTCACCTTGGTGGTTGTCGTGGCCGTGATCGCCGTCGTGGCGCTGGCCATGGGCGTCATCTTCCGCCGGCAGGTCCTTGCCGCTGACCCCGGCACCGCCAAGATGCAAGAGATCGGCCAGGCCGTCGAGGAGGGCGCCCACGCCTATCTGGCGCGGCAGTTCAAGACGTTGTCCGCCTTCGTGGTCATCGTCTTCTTCCTGCTGATGGCTCTGCCGGCCGACACCGCGGGGATCCGCTTCGGCCGCTCAGGCTTCTTCGTCCTCGGCGCGCTCTTCTCCGCGGCCGTCGGGTACTTCGGGATGAGTCTCGCGGTCAAAGCCAACGTGCGCGTCGCCTCGGCCGCGAACAACTCAGGCCGCGACGAGGGCATGCGCATCGCCTTTCGCACCGGTGGCACGGTCGGCATGATGACGGTGGGTCTGGGCCTGCTGGGCGCTGCCTCGGTCGTGCTTCTCTACAAGGGCGATGCCCCAAAGGTGCTTGAGGGCTTCGGGTTCGGCGCGGCGCTGCTGGCCATGTTCATGCGGGTTGGCGGCGGTATCTTCACCAAGGCCGCTGATGTCGGCGCCGACCTGGTCGGGAAGGTCGAGGCCGGGATCCCCGAGGACGACCCGCGCAACGCGGCGACGATCGCGGACAACGTCGGAGACAACGTCGGAGACTGCGCCGGCATGGCGGTCGACCTCTTCGAGTCGTATGCCGTGACGCTGGTCGCGGCACTGATCCTGGGCAAGGTGGCCTTCGGCGAACAGGGTCTGGTCTTCCCCCTGATCGTCCCGGCCATCGGCGCACTGACTGCGATCCTCGGCGTCTACATCACCCGCCCCCGCCCCGGCGAGAACGGCCTCGTGGCGATCAACCGTGGGTTCTTCATCTCGGCTGCGGTCTCGGCTGTGCTTTCAGCAACAGCCGCCTACATCTACCTGCCGGCCAGGTTCGCCGACCTGGTTGGCGTCTCGGACTCGGTGAAGGCGCTGGACGGCACCAAGCTGCTGTTCCTGGCCCTGAACCCTCGCATCGCGGCCACCCTGGCGGTCTTCATCGGGATCGCCCTCGCCGCCGTCATCCTCATGCTGACCGGTCACTTCACCGGCACCGACAAGCGACCCACCATGGACGTTGCCCGAACCTCGTTGACCGGTGCGGCCACGGTCGTGCTGTCCGGCATCGGCGTCGGCCTCGAGTCCGCCGTCTACACCACGGTCATCATCGGTACGGCGGTCTACCTGGCCTTCCTGCTCGGCGGCGGATCCGTTGCGCTGGCCCTCTTCCTGATCGCCCTTGCCGGATGCGGGCTGCTGACCACAGTGGGCGTCATCGTCGCGATGGACACCTTCGGCCCGGTCTCGGACAACGCCCAGGGCATCGCCGAGATGTCCGGCGACGTCCACGGTGACGGGGTCCAGGTCCTGACCGAGCTTGACGCCGTCGGCAACACGACCAAGGCCATCACCAAGGGCATCGCGATCGCCACGGCCGTGCTGGCCGCCACCGCGCTGTTCGGGTCGTACACCGACGCATGGCAGACCGAGCTCGGCAAGATCGTCAGGGCCGAGAACCTCACGGGCTACCCCAGCGAGTTCGTCGCGTCGATGTTCGACCTGCAGATCGTCACCCCCAGCACGATGGTGGGCCTGCTGATCGGAGCCTCGGTCGTCTTCCTGTTCTCCGGTCTGGCCATCAACGCCGTGACCCGGGCGGCCGGCGCCATCGTGTACGAGGTGCGACGCCAGTTCCGCGAGCACCCGGGGATCATGGACTACACCGAGAAGCCCGAGTACGGCAAAGTCGTCGACATCTGCAC
>JANOHS010000551.1:0-4807 GCA_031406655.1 Micrococcales bacterium | reverse complement strand
GGGGCGGGGTCGACGGCGGCCACGCAACGGGTGGCGAGGTCGCGGATCGCTGCGCCCTGGGCTTCGAGCTCCGCGCGCAGCTCCCGGGCTCGCGCGACACCACGGACGGCCTCGGCCCGTGTGGCCGAACCGACGATGAGGTCGCGCTCCGTGCGGGCCGCGTCGGCTTCAAGGGGTCCGACCAGTCCGCCGACATCCGCGCCGCGTTTGGCCCTCCCGACCATCTCGCCCAGACGCGTGTCGAGCTTGGTCAGCTTGCCGGACAGGCGTTCCCGGGTGTCCGGCGGTTCGGTGGCCACCAGGTCCCGGACCCGTTCCAGCTGGGCCCGAAGCTGCCGCAGCCGGCTGGTCACATCGGCGTTGGAGGGGTCCAGGGACAGCCGCGCCCGCAGCGATGCGGCCAGTGCGTCCGACAGCCGCATGGCCTCCGGCAGGGACACTGCCAGCGCGCCGCTCGAGCTGGGCACGTCGGGCCGCAGCGCCAGACGGGGGTCCAGGGTCGCGTCCAGGCGACCCCAGATCAGGGTGGACAGGCGCTCGCGCTCGGCCTGCCCGACCCGGCCCGAGTCCCAGGTCGCCACGAGCAGGTCATGCCGATCCGCTACCGCCTTCCACAGCGCCATCGACAACATGACGTCGCTGGTCAGACCAGTTGCGCCCGCTGTGCCGGTCGCGGCGTCGGCGTCGGTCGCGTTCAGTGCCGCCTCGTCGAGCCGGTCGAGCTCGGCGCGGCGCTGGTCCCGCCAGTAACCGAGCGCCTCGAGATAGGCCAGCGCCGCCTCGGGCGAGATCGCGGTGCCGATCCGACCCGGCGGCTCAGGGCTGATCGCCGTCTCGGCGTGCGTGATCACTCCGGCCGCCCGTAGACCGCGGCAGGTGGCGCTGGCGCCGGACCGAGTGCCGCCTTGAGCCAGGTGTTGTATGCGCTCGTCCACTGGCCGTCGGCGCGCATCTGCGCGAGCACGCCGTTGACGAACTTGACGAAGTCCCGGTTCTTCTTGGCGATACCGAGGCCGTAGGGCTCCTCGGTGAACGCGGGCGCCTTGACGACGGAGGCGTAGGGGTCCTGGCTGGCCAGCCCGGCAAGGATGGTGTCGTCGCCGGTGATCGCGTCCACCTTGCCCTGCTGGAACAGCACCAGGCAGCCCGTGTGGGTGTCGGCGCCCACGGGGATCAGCCCGGTGAACGTCTTCAGCTTGTCCATGCTGGTGGACCCGTTGGGGGCGCAGACCTTCTTGCCCTTGAGGTCCTCCATGCGCTTGACCGCAGCGTCCTTGGCGACCAGGACCTTCTGGCCCGCGAGGTAGTACTGGGTGGAGAAGTCGATCTGCTCCCACCTGGCGCAGGTGATGGTCATAGCTCGCGCGACGATGTCGACACTGCCGTCGGTCAGGACCGGGATGCGCTGTGCCGTGGTGATCACCCTGAACTCGATCTTGTTTGGGTCACCGAAGATCGCCTTCGAGACCGCCTTGAGCATCTCGATGTCGAAACCCTCGATCTGGCCGCTGAGCGGGTTCCTGGACCCCAGCAGCAACGTGTCCGAGGAGACCCCTGCAATCAGTCGCCCCCGGTCCCTGATCTTGGCCATATAGCTGGTCGAGGGCAACGCGCTGGGCACAGGGTTCGGCCCGTCGGGAGCGAAGGACGCCAGCCGGTTGCCGCACGCCGGTGGGGCGGCAGTGGTGGACGGGCTTGGTGTGGGCGCGCTGGAGGGGGCCTTGGTGGCGGTAGGAATCTGGGTCGTGGCGTAGACCCCGCTGCTCGAACAGCCGGCCGTCACGAGGATGGCCAGGGTGGCGGCGAACGCCGGCCCGAGAAGGCCCCGCTGACGCACTCGCGTCGTGCGTGTCCTCAGTATGCCGGACCGGTTCATCGGTACTCCTCCAGCCGGAGCGAGACGCCCCACCAGGCCGACACGGCGGCCGCGATCCCCACCAGCAGCCCGAGCCAGGCAGCGATGGACAGCCAGGTTCGGGGAGCCGCCAGGCTGTCCGAGGCCGCCCGGCTGCTCGACGTCAGCGCCGCCCCGGAGCTGGCGTCGAAGGCGTCGAAGGTGGCGTTTGCCGACGTGGGACCGCTACCGATCGCCTGTTTGACCGCGTTCTCCCATTGTCCGTTGTCGTCGGCCGAACGAATCTGGACGTGGGTGTCGGCGTAGCCCTTCCACAGCCCCCCCATCCCTGTGGCCTCCTGGCTCAGTCGCGCCGACGTTGCGCTCTGGTCGGTCACGACCTTCGACGAGCTCACCCAGGCCTTCTCGAACGCTGTCCCCGAACCTCGCGCGATCAGCGTCAGGCTCTCGTTCGACTTGGCGTCGAACGCGGCGATGCGCGCCTTCGCCGTGGCCAGCGTCGCGGCATACGAGCCGTCGCGGACCTCGCCCACCCGCGAGGCGACTGCGGCGAGCGCGATCGACCCCACCACGAGCGTCACCAGGATGGCTGCGGTGGCGGCCGCAAGCGGGGCGTTGAGGTAGCGGTGGGTGCGCAGGGACAGCCAGACCATGCCCCCGATCAGGACGAGCAGAGCCAGCACCCCGAAGGCGATGAGAGGGGCTGAACCTGTTGCGGCGTCGAGCTCGGCGCCCACCCGGGCGTCGTTGGCCCTGACCAGCGCGTCCAGGATGGGCAGGGCGTCGCTACGCAGACCGGAGCTGGCCACCCTCAGGTACTGCGCACCGACCGGCATGGCCTGACGGTTGGCAGCTCGCGCCTGTTCGATCAGGCCGGAGTAGGCGAGTACGGAGCTGTTGAGAGCCCCCAGCGCGGGTCCGTCAGCTGGCTGGGCTCTGGCTGCCTCGGCGATCAGTCGCGAGGCCTGGGCGAGCGACGAGGTGAAGTCGGCTCGCTGGTCGGCCGGCTCGAGGCCGCCGACCAGGAACGCGTTGGTGGCATGGGCGTCGGCACGGACCAGGTTGGTGTGGATCGCCTGGATCCGGACCAGCTGGTTGGTGTTGTCCTCACCTCGGCGCAGGGCCTCGTCGGTCGACCCGAAGGTCGAGAAGGTGGCGACGGCGAAGATCAGGGACACGGCGATGCTCAGCAGCGCCAGGACCCGCATCCGCCCCGGGGTGCCCGACATGGCTCGGCGCGCCAAGGTCGTGGCCTCGTCGAGGCGACCCGCGAGTGTCGGCGCGCCGGGTTGCTGGCCGGCGGTGGTGATCTGGGTGGTTGGCTGGCTCACGCCGGGTCTCCCTGCTCGTCCTCGTCAAGGTCCTGCGGCAACAGCTGGCGCAGCTGGTCGGTGGTCGGTGCCTCGACCTCGCGCAACCTCCACGCGTGGGCGCCGATGGCGGCCTCGAGCATGTTGCGCGAGAAGCGGCCGTTCCCGAAGGTGCTGCCGCGGGGTGTCAACGCCAGCCGCTCCCGGAAACGGGCAAGTGCCTCGGCGGTGAGCTCGAAGTCGGAGTTGTCGGCGAGCAGCGTCAAGATCGCCACCAGCTCGTCGTCGGTATAGTCGTCGAACTCGATGATGGTCCGAAAGCGGCTGGACAGACCGGGATTGGCTGCGACGAACGCCACCATCGGCGCGGGGTAGCCGGCGACGATGACCACCAGATCGTCACGTCGGTCCTCCATCTCCTTGACCAGGGTGTCGACCGCCTCGGTCCCGTACTGGTCGCCGGTCAGGCTGTATGCCTCGTCGATGAACAGCACACCTCCGGTGGCCTTGGCGACGACGTCAGCCGTCTTGACCGCCGTCTGGCCGAGGTAACCCGCCACGAGCTCGGAGCGGTCGACCTCGACCAGGTGGCCTTTCGACAACAGCCCGAGCGCCGCGTAGATTCCGCTGACCAGCCGGGCCACGGTCGTCTTGCCAGTGCCCGGGTTGCCGGTGAACACGAGGTGGCGGGTGATCGTGGGACTCTTCAGCCCGGCCTCGACGCGCAGCTTCTCGACCCGCAGGATCGCGACCTGACGGTGGACCTCACGTTTGACGCGCTTCAGGCCGATCAGGGCGTCGAGCTCTGCGAGCAGCTCATCGACGCACCGCGCCTTGACGGGCTCAGGGGCAACGGCCTCGCACGATCTGTCAGGCTCAGGCTGGGTCATGGGTCGACCGGCGTCTGACGCATCGGCCGGTGTGGCGATGCCGGTGCGCGCTCCGGCGGCAGTCAGCTGAGCCGCCGCTGCGACCGAGGCGTTGCCGATCACCCGCATCGTCGGCTCGCCGAGACCACACGCGGCTGAGACCACCTCGGCCAGTGCCTCGGCATAGGGCATGCTCTGCGGAGAGCCTTGCGCCACAAGGCTGCTCAGTGTTGCCGTCGGAGCCGCCCTCCAGCGTCGACCTCGCGATGCGGCGTCGAAGAAATCCTGGGTGCCCCCGCCGCCGACCGCAGTGGTCCAGCTCGCGGCAGCCCCCGGGGCGGACTCGGCCACAGCCGCGGCCAGAGCGGAGCCCTCGGACCAGGCCGTCCCTGCCGGTATGCCGGCCAGCTCGGCCACCACCACCAGCGCCTCGAGCGCCTGTTCCAGGGTCTGCGTGTGGGTCATTGTCATGGCCCGGTCGTCCCGGTCGGCGGCTGGAGCCGGCCCGGCTCGTCCGAGGGCTCGGATCCGGGCCCTTGCCCGGGCACGTCGGGCGCGATGACCACGTCCGGACCCAGTGACAGCGCGCCGCCGGTCGAGGCGTGGCCGAACTTCTCGGCGAGGAACCGGCCGTGGGCGACGAGCGCGGCGGCATCGGCGCGACATACGGCATCGAAGACCTTGTCCATCGTGGCGGCCAGCAGGTCGAGCTGGTCGATCAGGATCATCAGCGAGGTCTTGCCGCGGTCGACGGGGCGGTTGTCGGCCCACTG
>JANOHS010000517.1:0-2269 GCA_031406655.1 Micrococcales bacterium | reverse complement strand
TTCATGCCTGCCCGCGCGCAGCCGGGGCCGGACGATTTCCCGGCGTGGCTGGCGCGCCGCCGGCGGGAGATGGCGACCGGGGCCGACGTCCACTGGTGTATCGCCGACCTGGCCACCGACCAGATGCTCGGCAACGTCCAGGTGTTCGGGATGGGACCGGCCGAGGGCCGATTCCAGGGTGAGGTCGGCTCCTGGCTCCGGCCGGGCGCCCGAGGTCGTGGCCTGATCGGCGAGGCGCTCGGGCCGGTCGTGGCTCACGCGTTCACGCCCGCGAAGGACGGTGGGCTGGGGCTCAGCCGGCTCCACGCGGGCACGAACAGCGACAACCTCGTCTCCCAGTCGATCCTGCGGTCGGCCGGGTTCACCCAGTGGGGCGCCGACCACCAGGCGTGGCGCCGTTCGGACGGTTCGCTCTCCGACGGCGTGTATTTCGAGCTGCTCGCCTCCGATCTGGCCGCGAGCCTCGATGGACGCGCCCCGCGTGCCGGAGCTCTGGAGCCGGTCACCCTGGAGGGCCGTCCATCACCAGCCGGTACGCCCGGGATCCGGCTGCGACAGTGGCGGCACACTGACGCGGAGCGGGTCCTGGAGGCCTGCTCGGACCAGCGCACCCGGCACTGGCTGGCCGCCAGCCTGCCCTCGCAGTACACGGTTGAGCACGCACACGCCTACATCGCGGGATGTCGCGAGGAGGCCCGCGCCGGTCAGAGCCTGTGCTGGTGCGTGGCCGACCCCGCGAGCGACCTGTGCCTCGGCTCGGTCGCGGTCATGAACCTGCGCGAGGCCCGGGGCACCGCCGGCGAGATCGGCTACTGGACCCACCCCGAGGCGCGCGGCCGCGGCGTGATGACCGAGGCCGTGCGACTGGCCGTGCGGCACGCGTTCATCCTTCGCGAGGACGGCGGGCTGGGCCGAAAACGGCTGCGGCTCAGCGCTGCTGACGGCAACGCGGCGTCGCAACGTGTCGCCCGAGCCAACGGTTTCGTGGAGGTCGGCCGGGACCGGGTGGCCGAGCCGCTGGGTGACGGGACGTTCGCCGACCTGGTGCGCTTCGACCTGCTGGTCGACGAGTGGAACGCCGCCTCATAGCCGCTACCAGTATTGACTTACGCTAAGAGGTAAGGCACATTACCTCTTATGAGAACACCACCTCCGGCGCTGCTACCCCTGCTGCGCTCGCAAGTGCAAGGCGAGCTGCTCGCCCTGCTGTACCTCCACCCCCACGGCGAGTACAGCTTGACCGACGCAGCCAGACACATAGGTGTGACCCCCAGAGCAGTACACGCGGAAGCTTCGCGCCTCGTAGCCGGCGGGCTTGTCGCTGACCGAAGGGTAGGCAACACCCGCCTCCTTCGAGCAGCCACAGGAACCCTTTTGACCCGACCGCTCACCGACCTCCTCGCCGCCACATACGGCCCCCTGCCCGTCCTCACCGAAGCACTTCGTTCAGTCCCGGGCGCGCAACGTGCCTACATCTATGGGTCCTGGGCGGCACGTTATCGCGGCGAGGTCGGTCCGGTCCCTGCTGACGTCGACGTCCTGGTGATCGGGACAGCTGATCTCGACGATCTCGAGGAAGCAGCCCGACAGTGTGAACCCACCCTCGGGCGTGAGGTCAACATCCGTCGGATACGCCCCGACATCTGGAACGGGGAGGGAGCTGCAGATCCGTTCCTGACCTCCGTGAAGTCGAAGCCACTCGTTGAGCTTGACCTGGGCAACGAAGAGGCGGTTGGAGCATGAGGTGGGCGCAGGGCAGGGCCGTCGTCGAGCAGATGCTGGACGCGGGCGACCTTCAGAAGGTAACTGCGAGCCGAGAGCACGCAGACCGACTTCTCGGGCAGGCCCAGCGCCATCTCGCCTCCACCCAGCATGCGCTCGTCGCCGACCCCGAAGGCGCCTACGCCCTGCTGTACGACGCGGCGAGAAAAGCCCTCACCGCAATCCTGGAAAATCAGGGCCTGCGCCCTACGAGCCGCGGAGGACACCTCGCCGTGTACCACGCGGTTCGGGCGCAGCTCGACCCACCGATGGGGAGGGTTCTCTTGCCGTTCGACCGGATGCGGCGGAGGCGACATGACGTCGAATACCCGCCGGCGGGGGTCCCGAGCTCAGACCTGAAGACGTCGCCGAGGACGTGCCGAAGGTCACCGCTCTCCTGGACCTCGCACAGCGAGTGTTGGACGAGATGTCCCCGTTCTGAGCGGATGGCGCCAACCGGGAAGGCCAGCGGGAACGCTAACTGGCGATGGCGCCGAGTCCCAGCCAC
>JANOHS010000504.1:0-13915 GCA_031406655.1 Micrococcales bacterium | reverse complement strand
GTGGCGACACCGGAGCGGACTGCATCGGCACCGCACATCGCCAGGGCGCCAGATCGGTGACGTCGCTGGAGATCTTGGCGCGCCCTGGTGAGGACCGCCCCGCGGGCCAGCCGTGGCCGACATACCCCATGCTCTTTCGCGTCGCGGCAGCACACGAGGAGGGTGGTGAGCGTGTCTACGGGGTGAACACCAAGGAGATCCTCGGGGATGAGCTCGGACGGGTCAGGGCCCTGCGCGTGATCGAGGTCGTGGCTGGCGAAAGGGGCTTCGAAGAGGTCGAAGGCACCGAGCGGGAGATCCCGGCCCAGCTGATCCTGCTGGCCATGGGCTTCCTCGGACCGCAGAGCCACGGTGTGGTCGAACAGATGGGGGTCGAGCTGGACGAGCGCTCGAACATCAAGCGGGACAAGGCTTTCATGACCTCGGTGCCGGGTGTCTTCGTCGCCGGAGATGCCGGCCGGGGTCAGTCACTGATCGTGTGGGCCATCGCGGAGGGCCGCTCGGCGGCCGCCGGCGTGGACGCCTACCTCTCGGACCGGGCCTCCTCCCTTCCCCGCCCGGTCAGTCCCACCGACCGGCCGCTCACCGTCTGAGCCCGGCGCGCACCGCCTTACGCCACAGCTCCCGAGCCAAATAGGATTATCGTCATGCGTCGCGCAAAGATCGTCTGCACCCTTGGACCTGCCACATCCACTCCGGAGGGTGTGCGTGCCCTCGTCGAAGCCGGCATGGATGTTGCCCGGCTCAACCTCTCCCACGGTAGCTACGCGGACCACGAAGCGGTCTACGCCGAGGTACGCAAGGCCAGTAACGAGCTGGGCAGGGCAGTGGGGGTGATCGTTGACCTGCAGGGCCCCAAGATTCGCACCGGCAGCTTCGCCAACGGCCCGGTCATGCTTGTCAAGGGCGCGCGCTTCACCATCACGACCGATGACATCCTCGGTGGCCAGGACGTCGTGTCGACGACCTACCAGGGACTTCCGGGCGATGTGCTCCCCGGCGACCGGCTGCTGATCGATGACGGCAAGGTGGCCCTGGTGGCCCTGGAGGTCACCGATACCGATGTCGTCACCGAGGTGGTTGAGGGTGGCTTCGTGTCCGACCACAAGGGCATCAACCTGCCTGGTGTCGCGGTCAGCGTGCCGGCGATGTCTGACAAGGACGAGTCGGACCTTCGGTGGGCACTTCGGCTGCGTGCCGACTTCGTGGCCCTCTCGTTCGTTCGCGATGCCAAGGACATCGACCGGGTTCACGAGATCATGGACGAAGAAGGCGCTCGCCTCCCGGTGATCGCCAAGATCGAGAAGCCGCAGGCGGTCAAGAACCTCAGGGCGATCATCAAGGCGTTCGACGCCGTGATGGTGGCCCGTGGCGACCTCGGCGTCGAGCTCCCGTTCGAGGAGGTCCCTCTGGTCCAGAAGATGGCCATCGAGCTCGCTCGCCGCAACGCCAAGCCCGTGATCGTGGCCACGCAGGTGCTCGACTCGATGATCGAGAGCTCACGACCGACCCGGGCAGAGGTCAGCGACTGCGCCAACGCAGTTCTGGACGGCGCCGACGCCATCATGCTTTCCGGCGAGACGAGTGTCGGCAAGTGGCCGATCGAGGCAGTGACCACGATGGCGCGGATCATCGAGAGCACCGAGGAGCACGGACTCGAGCGCGTTGCCGCGCTGGGCACCCGTCCGCACACCGTCGGTGGAGCTGTGACGGCAGCTGCGGCGGAGATCGGCGAGCTGTTGGGTGCCACGTACCTCGTCACGTTCACGCACTCAGGGGACTCGGCCAAGCGGCTCTCCCGGATCCGCTCGAAGCTGCCCATGCTGGCGTTCACGCCCATGCAGGCCACGCGCTCACAGCTCTCGCTCACCTGGGGTATCGAGACCTACCTCGTGCCGATGGCCCGGCACACCGACCAGATGGCGCGGCAGGTCGATGACTCCCTTCTCGAGAACGGCCGATGCGCTGCCGGCGACATCGTGGTCATCGTCGCCGGCTCGCCACCGGGCATACCAGGATCGACCAACGCCCTGCGGGTGCACCACATGGGCGACGCGAAGAACAAGGTGGCACCGGCGTACAAGGATCTGGACTGAGCCGACCGATGGTGCGCGACCGGTCCTGTGGCTGGCCGCGGGTGCTCACGTATGACGTGGTGGCGGCTTGGTGAGCCGTAGAGCGAGCGTGGGGCATGCCTTCACCGCGCGTTTGGCCATGGGGAGCACGTCGCCTCTCACGGGCTCGTGCACGATCGGGTAGCCCCACTCGTCGAGGCTGATCACCTCAGGCAGGAGCTCGGCGCAAAGGCCGTGCCCCTTGCACGCCGGCCAGTCGACCCGCACCTGGTGTTCGCTCATGCGAGCACCTCGTCCCGGCCGCTGCGGCAGCTGCCCAGGGTGTGCGAGTCGACCTCTTCGGGGAAGCGCTGCAGCATCGATGTCACAAGGCGCGCGGTCCCGTCCGGGTGTGCACAGGCCCCGCGTCGGACGACCAGTCCGCACAGCTCCTCCACTCGCCGGACCGGGCCTCCGCGATGGACCAGGGCTCCGAGCGCGTCGGCCATCGCCGGCAGTCCGTTCAGGCATGGACCACAGCGTCCGGCGCTCTGCCCGGCCAGATAGTCGACCAGCGCGGCCGTCCTCACGAGAGGGCACCAGCCCTCGGCAAGAGGCAGTATCACTCCGGCGCCGAGCGTCGCCCCGGCGGCGGCGATGTCGTTGCGGGACAAGGCCAGGCCGCTCAGCTGGGCTGGTCTCAGCCAGGTCCCGTGGTACCCGCCGAGCAGTAGCGGGCGGGTCATCTCGGCCTCGTCCAGGACGTCCTCGAGAGGCGTGCCATAAGCCACCTCAAGAACCTCCGGGTCGACCCCGTCGCCGCGCAGGGTCAACAACGTGGTGCCGGGCTCGGCGGCGGTGCCGTGGGCGGCGTAACCCTGCGGACCCACCCGGGCGAGGTGCCCGATGTGTGCGAAGGTCTCGGCGTTGGAGAGCAACGTCGGCCGACCACGGTGCCCGCTGATGGCTTCCGGCTGCCAGGCGGTGACAGGCAGGTTGTCGCGACCGGCCAGCAGCTGCAGCACGGCTTGTGCCTGACCGGCGACGAACCGGGGTGCCGCGTCGTGCAGCCGCACCTTGAGGCGCTCACCAGCGGTGGCGCGCTCACGCAGAGCCTTCTCCACGACGCGGCGGATGGACGGGAGCTCGGAGGGCACGACGATGTGCACCTCACGCGTACGAAGCGCGTGGGCCACAGCCGCTGCGCCGTCCAGGACGAGGTGGGGCGAGCAGGTGATCAGTGCCGCATCCTTGTGGCTCGCCGGTTCGCCTTCTGAGGCGTTCACCACGACCACGGCCTTGCGTCGCGCAGCTGCGGACAGCTTGGTCGCGAACGGGAACGCCGCCCCTCCGCGTCCGCGCAGGTCCACGGCGCGGGCCATCTCGATAAGAGCCTCGGCGTGTGGCTTGGGGGCGGGCCCCAGCCTGTCCCGGTGGGCCGCAAGGCCCGGACCGTCGGCGATCCCGGACAGGAGCGCGGGGCCTTCCGACACGTAGGCGACCAGCCCGCGGTCGTTGCGGACAGCGACGTTGGTGGTGACAACGGCGGTCATGAGGCCACCACCGTTGAGCGGGTGAGCAGGCCAAAGCGTGCGAACACGGCCACGGACACCGCTGCGATAGAGCCGTAGTTCAGCGCCGCTCCCCACTGCGTGGCGGCGTCGGTGCCTATCTGTATCCCGTGGATGAGACCCAGACCCCACGCGGCATATGCCATGACATGAACGGCACGCCATGGCCGATGTGACATTCGGTGTCGCAGCGCGCTGGTCACCGTGACGGCGATGAGCAGGTCGAGGGCGAAAGACCCGAGACCCAGCCACAGGGGCTCGTACGTTCCGCTGAACGGCACGAACGCGTGCCACCAGCGGATGTCGACGAAGGTGTCGAGCACCGCGGTGGCGACATGTGCGGCCAAGAAGGTGACGGCAAGCAACGAGACGTTGCGATGCAGGCCCTGGGACAGCATCCGTGGCCAGAGCCGCGTTGTCACGCGAGCAGTCGAGAGAACGCCGAGCATCGTCGCGATGGTCAACAGCACGAGCAGGACGAAACCTGTCCCGCGGTTGGCGAACCAGAGCATGGGGTCGCTCATGCGGCCACCTCCGGCTCAGGCCAGCGGGCGGTACGGGCGATAGCGCCCTGGTTGTCGACCAGCCGGGCCGGGATATCACGCTCGGTCAGCCAGCCAACTGCCTGATCACCGAGGACGATGGCCGCGGTGCTGGCAGTGTTCGCCGCCACGCACGTTGCGCCGGTGGCCGTCACGGTCCGCCACGGACCGCTGGCCGGCTCTCCCGTGCGCGGGTCGATCAGGTGGTGCCGTATGACGCCGCCGAGGATCCACCGTCGGGCGACCGTGCTGGAGGTGGCCAGCCCGCCATACGGCAGGTGCACGATCTCGGCACCGGAAGGGTCGTCAATGGTCTCGCTGATGGCCACCGGCCAGCCGTCCCCGAGACCGGCGACGGCCAGATCACCACCGAGACTGATCACGACGGTCGAATCTATCTCTGCCGCAATCGAATTCGCGATCAGGTCGGCAGCCCACGCTTTGGCCGTCGCACCCAGATCCAGGGCGCACCCGGAAGGCACCCTGACGGCGCCCTCAGGATCCAGCAGGATCTCCTGCCACGCACCCGTGCGCGCCGGTCGGGGGATCCCTGTGGGGCCGGTGGAAGTGGCGGGGATCAGTGAGATGTCGCGGTCATAGCCGATCGCTTCGAGGGAAAGGCCGAGCGTAGGGTCCACCAGACCGCCGGTCTGGGCTGCCGCGTCGATGGCGGCGCTTATCGCCTGGACCAGCAGGGGGTCGACGTTCGTCCACGACCCGGCAGCAGCGTTCGCCCGCACGAGGTCGGAGTCGCCCCGGAAGCGGCTGCAGGCGCGGTCCACATCGTCGAGGAGCCGGGTGGCGACCCGACGAGCCGGCTCCAGGGCCGTCGCCTGCGCCGTCGAGAGATGGACATACGTGCCGAGGGCCCGCCAGGTCGCGGTGCCGGTGCCCCGGGCTTCCAGGGGGCGCATCATGATGCCGCCGAGGGAGCAGGGGCGACAGCTGGCGCCGGCGCGGCAGCCGGCGCGGGGGCAGCAGCTGGTGCCCGGCTCGTCGTGCCGCCGGTCGTGCCACCTGACGTGCTGGATGAGGTGCCGGATGACACCTGACCCTGGCCTGCTGACGCCGTTGCCTGCACGAACCGGGTGGTGACCACGGTGCGGACGGGGAGAGGGGTTGGGGCTGCCACGGGTCGGGGGGCAGCGGCTGCGAGCTGAGCGGCTGCCGTTGCCTTGGACTCCGCCTTGGCCTGGGCCTTTTGCGCCGTGTAGTCGGCCGCAAGACCGGTGACGAGACCCGTGCCGACGATGGCGGCGGCCGTGAGACCACCCGTCACCACCGCCAGAGCGTTGAGCTTCATGTCGCGAGACGCTGTATCGCGGGGCATTCAGGACCTCCAGTAGATCGGCAGGTTCAAGAGTCGGGCCCCGGACTGCAAGGTGGCATCAGGTCCGCGTTAAGAACCTCTCAAGGGACGATGGGGGTCTTGACCTTGATTTGAGGTTCTCGCGATGTGCCCATAGGGATCGGGGGTTCACGATGACGCTGTTACGACCCCTACTGAGTCTGGAGCAACACACATGATCATTCGTCCGAGCTTCACCGTCCTCAGCGGCGCGGCCATCGGCCTTGTCGCTGGAGCCGCCGTCTACGGCGCCGTCTCCACGTCGGCGGCGTCGCCCACAACCTCCAAGCCGGTCAGCGCCAGCGTTGCCGCCCCCGCAGCAGCCAGCTGTGCAGCGGGCCAGAAGCTCGAGGACGGCGTCTGCATCGTGAGCGTCGTCAAGACCGTCGTCGTTCCCGCGCCGTCAGCCGCAGGGTCGGCATCGGGCGGCTTGAGCGCAAACGCCGGCTCCGATGGGAGAACCGGTCCAGCTGAGTCCAGTGACGAGGCGACCGAAGGCCCCGAAGGCACCGAGGACGCCATGGAAGAGTCGGAGGACGCCTTGGAAGACAGCGAGTCGGAGCCCGCCGAAGACGACGCGGCAGAGGCACCCAGCAGTGACGACAGCAGCGACGCCCCTCGCAGCTGACGTCTGGCGTCTCCGGGGGCGGTCAGCCCCCGGAGACGGCCAGGGTGACCACGGCGAGCATGCCGCCGGACGGAGAGGTGGCGACAGCCAGCCCTCCGCCGGCGGCAGTGGCCGCTCGGCGAACGATGTCCAGTCCCAGGCCGGTGGAGTCACCGGTGCTGTGGCCACGCGTGGCGACGTCCGGGTTTGCCGCCCCCGGCCCATCATCAGCGACCTCGAGCCGCACCAGCGCCGGATCACCTTGTGTCAGGGTCACGGCAAAGGCGGTCCCGTCAGGAGTGTGCGCGAAGACGTTGTCCACCAACGCATCCACAACGTCCCGGAGGTCGGTGGCGTCAATGGCAACCGGCACAGCGGTCGAGGGGATGGAGACCGTGAGGTCGCGGTCCTGGTCAGCAGCCAGCGCGGACCAGAAGGCCACCCGGTCTCGCACCACCCCGGCGGCGTCACACGACCGCCCCAGCGTCCCGCGGACGGGGCGCCGAGCGTCCTTGACGACGGCATCCACCGTGCGTTCGAGGTGGACGATGTGATCTCGGAGCCGATCTGCCATCTCCGGATCGCGGACAGCTTCAGCGTCCAGCCGCAAGGCCGTGACCGGAGTCCTGAGCCGATGCGACAGATCAGCCACTGCCTCCCGTTCGGCAATGAGGAGCTCACCGATCCGGTCGGCCAGACGGTTGAGCGCTGCGCCGAGCTCCACCGTCTCGACGGGTCCGCGTGGCACTGCCCGCGCATCCAGCTCGCCTGCGCGCAGCCGGTGCGCGACCGCGGCCAGCTCGGTGACCGGGGCACTGACCCGACGTCCCAGCCGATCGGCCCCCACCACCGCGACGATCATGAGCACGGCGCCCAGGCCCGCGAAGGTCAGCCAGGCGGTGGCCACTCCCTGGTGCAGGTCCCGGCTGCTCACCGACGTCCGCACGATGAATGTGCCGCGTTCGGTGAATACGGGAACCACGACCTGCGCGTTCTCCTGACCCATCAGGGTGAATGCCTCACCAGCGCGTGCGCGCGCCACAGCTGCCGCGTTCCACAGTGGAGTCCCCGGCGGTGCAGTGCCGATCAGCGACCCGTCAGGCAGCAGCACGGACGTCGCTCGCGTCGACCGCTGGTCGTAGAGGTCAACCAGGTCGGTGAGCTGGCTCTCCTCGCCCACCCCGGCGACAAGAGTGGCAACACCCTGGGCCTCCTGGCGGGCCCCGGCGATGGCACGGTCCTCAGCGAGGGTACGAACCAGCAACCCCAGTGGGATCAGGAATGCGAGGATGACCGCCGATGTCGTGGCAGCCACAAGCAGTGAGATGCGCCGGCGCATCAATGCCCGCCGGGCGCGTCGTCCGGAGCCGCCAGCCGGATACCCACGCCGCGGACGCTGTGCAGATAACGCGGATCGGCCGCCGTCTCGCCGAGCTTGCGTCGCAGCCAGGAGAGGTGGACGTCGACGGTCCGGTCGCCGCCCCCGTAGGTCTGCCGCCACACGTCCGCCAGCAGCTCACGCTTGGTGACCACCTCGCCGGGCCGCTGCGCCAGGGCCTGAAGCAGGTCGAACTCCTTGCGCGACAGCTCAACTGGCAGCCCGTCGAGAGTGACCTGACGAGTTCTCGGGTCGATCGACAGACCCCCTACCACCAGCGGGCCATCATTGGCCGTGGACCCGCTTCGACGAAGAACGGCACGGAGCCGGGCGTCGACCTGCTCGACCCCGAACGGCTTGACCACATAGTCGTCGGCGCCGGCGTCCAGCGCCCGGACCATATCGGCATCGTCGTCGCGTGCGGTGATGATGATGACCGGCACGTCGCTCACGGCCCGCAGCATCGCCAGAACCTGAAGTCCGTCGACGTCCGGCAGTCCAAGGTCGAGCAGCACGACGTCCGGTGGGTTGTCCACCGCGGACTCCAGCCCTGGCATCCCACGGTCGCTCGTCGTCACGGCATGGCCGAGGTCGGTCAGTGCCCGGGTGATCGCCGAACGGATGCCGCCGTCGTCCTCGATCAACAAGATGGTGGCCACGACCGCACGCTACGCCCCGCGGTGGCGTCCTGCCGTGAAAGTGACACAGTGGCGACATGGTGATCAAGCTCCGCTCCGCTGTTGGTGTCGCCATGGTCTGGGTTGCCGTAGTCGCCGGCGTGTCCGTCACCGCCTGGGTCGCCATCGACCGTGCGGGTCGGGACATCACAGGCGGTGGTGCCGACTCATTGCCACCGGTCACGCTGGGCTCTGCCCCGGGAACGCCCACGCCCGAGGAGCGGCCGTCACCGACCGAGCCGACGAAGCCCTCCTCCACGCCCGAACCGTCCGCCACAACGGCTCCTTCCCCCTCTGCTGCGCCGTCGGTCCCACCGGCACCTTCGTCCCCACCGGCACCCGTCACGATCTCGCGGGACCGAACCTTCAGCCTGGACGGCGGGCAGGTCTCGGTGCGCTGCACCGGCACCACGATCCGGCTTCGGATCGCCCAGCCCGACGACGGCTTTCGTGTGGACGTCGAGAGGGCCGGCCCGGAGGAGGTACAAGTGATCTTCCGGCGCGGAGATGAGGAGGCTGAGGGAGGGGCTCAGGTGACAGCGGTCTGCGTGGCAGGCACGCCGGCACTCAAGGCTGAGGACAGGTCCTGATCGCCTCACCTTGCGGGTGAGCCCCGCCCTCGGCCGGTATGCTGATCGCCGCAACCCTGCCGGGGTGGTGGAATGGCAGACACGGAGCACTCAAAATGCTTTGCTCGCAAGGGCGTGCGGGTTCAAGTCCCGCCCTCGGCACTCAGGTAACACCCAGTTCGGCATCGCGCGGGGCGGCGCCCCATCTACGCCCGGTCCACGACGCGACGGATGGCCTGTGACAGCCACCTAGGACCCCACCAACTTGTTCAGGCTGAACCAGAACGTCCCTCCAGCCGGCTCTGCGACTGCCGGCCCCGGACCGGGCGCTCGGTAGGCTGACCCGTGTGACCGACGACGCCAAGCCCCTGACGAGCCCCCCATCGAGCTCACCCGTCCGGGCGCGGCTCCTGGTTGCCGAGGACGAGGCGCTGATCCGCCTCGACCTCGTCGAGATGCTGGTCGACGCCGGTTACGAGGTCGTCGCCCAGGCCAGCAATGGTGAGCAGGCGGTTGCCCTCAGCCGTGAGCTCAGGCCGGATCTGGTGATGATGGACGTCAGGATGCCCGTGCTCGATGGCATCAGCGCGGCAGAGCAGATCGGCAGGGAACGGATCGCACCGGTGGTGATGCTGACCGCGTTCAGCCAGAAGGAGCTGGTCGAGCGGGCGCGTGATGCGGGCGTGATGGCGTACATCGTCAAACCCTTCACGGCATCGGACCTCGCGCCGGCCATCGACATCGCGCGCTCTCGATGGGTCGAGAGCCAGGCCCTCGAGGCCGAGGTCGCGGACATCGCTGAGCGGCTGGACACCCGCAAAGCCGTGGACCGGGCCAAAGGCATGTTGATGGCCCAGCTCGACATCGGCGAGTCCGAGGCCTTCCGATGGATACAGCAGACCGCGATGAACCGCCGCCTGGGGATGCGCGAGGTGGCCGACGCCGTCGTGTCTGGTGCCAAGGGTGGGCCTGAAGGCTCCTGACCGGGCCCGGTCCACACCTAGCGCAGGTACACCACAAGCTGGGTCAGAAGCGGCGCCACGATCAGCGCTGGCAGCAGGTCACCAACTGGGATCTCACGAACTCGCAGCAACCGGAAGGAGATTCCCACCAACATCAGTCCGCCGGTGGCGGTCAGGGCGGCGATGTGGGCATCCGGCAGAAGCGAACCAAGGACCACTCCCAGCAACGTGAGCACCCCCTGGACGACGGCGACCGACACAGCGGACAGCAGCACGCCGATGCCGAAGGATGACGCGAACGCCACCGAGGCGAACCCGTCGAGCACCGCTTTCAGGGTGAGCTGGTCGATTCCCTTGCCCAACCCGTCCGACAGCGACCCGAGGATGGTCAGGGGTCCGACGCAGAACAGAAGTGATGCGCTGAGCCAGCCTTCGATGAAACGTTCGCGAGCCTCACGCCCCTGACCGGTCTCCTGTGCCCCGACCAGGTTCGGGCGGCGGGCAAGTCGCGCCTGCACGATGCCGGCAAGGCTTTCCAGACGGCCCTCGATCCGCAGCAGCGAACCTGAGATGCCTCCGATGAGCAGGCTCCCGAGCACGATCAGCACAGGGACGCCCGAACCGACGGCCGATGCCAGGGAGGTGTCGGTCACCTTGGCCGCGGACAGGCCCGCCATGAGCAGCGTCGTCAGCCCCAGGCAGTCGGTGACCACCGACCGGGTGCGGTCAGGGAGCCGATGCCCCACCGCCATACCCATCAGCGACCCGATGACGATGGTGGTCACGTTGATCACGGTTCCCAGACCGGGGAAGGCACCATCCATGCGCGTCACTGTAGGGGGCAGGGCAGTCAGTTCTGCCAATTCCCCCTCGTCACGGGACGTCGAGCCCTAGGCTGTTTTGGTCGCTCGTCCGTGATCGGGCCGTGACCTCGGGTGGGGGCCCGGAGACGTTTGTCGATGTCTGCGATGGAGGAGAAGTGTCACGTCAGCGGATCAGCGTTCGTCGGGTGACGCCCGAGCTCGTGGGTGACTTCACGACCCTTTGTGCCACGGCCCATCTGGCGGTCGTTGGCGACGCTGCGGCACGGGTCGCATCCGAAGCACGGGTCAGTGCGGCTCTCGCGCGCGATGACGTGCGGGCCTTTGTCGCGGTCCTGAACGACCAGCCGGTCGGCTACATCGTGCTGACCCGCCGCCCGCTCTCCTTCCTGACCGACTCCGAGTGTGTGTCGATCGAGCAGATCTTCGTCGTCCCCGAGGCCCGCCGGAGCGGTGCCGCGCGCGCCCTGGTCAGAGCCGCCACGACGTATGCCGACCTGCTCGGCGCCGAACAGATCGCCAGCTCGGTGCCCTCCAACGTCCGCGAGGCAAACCGCTTCTTTGCCCGGCTCGGCTTCTCGTCGTACGTCGTGCGCCGGGTGACCACGACGTCAGCTCTTCGCCGCAAGCTTGCCGCCGGCGAGGAGCCCCACCCGGCGGCCGACCAGGTGCTGCAGCGACGTCGCTCCCTTCGGGCGCAGGCGACGCGCGCGGTCACCCTCGATGACCTGCTGCAACGACGTCGCGCACTCCGGGCGCTGGCGTCGCGCTCGTTCGCGCACGACCCGGCGAAGGTAGGTCCTGAGGTCAGCACAGGCAGGTAGGCCACAGCTGAGCGCAGGCGCCCACGCGTGGTCAGGAGCCTGGGACCTGTTCCCGGATCAGACAGGTGATCCGTGATGTGCACACCCGGTTGCCGTCGTCGTCGGTGATGACGACCTCATAGACCGCCAGGGTGTTGCCCAGCGACAGCGCGGTCGCGGTCCCGGTGACGAACCCTGCCCGGGCGGCCCGGTGGTGTGTGGCGTTGATGTCGACGCCGACCGCGATCCGCCCTTCGCCGGCATGCAACACCGCTCCGATCGAGCCCAGGCTCTCCGCCAGCACAACGCTGGCGCCTCCGTGCAACAGCCCGAACGGCTGGGTGTTACCGGCGACCGGCATCCTGCCGACGACTCTCTGCGGCGATGCCTCGAGGAACTCGATCCCCATCTTCTCCCCGAGGGTGCCGCCGTTCATGGTGCCCAGTGCGGCGAGAACGTGCTCGTCTTGGTCGGCCATCAACCTGCCCATCGCTTGTGTTGGCTAACTCGGTGTCGGTCAGTGCCCCTAGGCTGCCATGTGTGAGCCGACTCCTGCTTCTCGACGGTCATTCGCTGGCTTACCGGGCCTTCTTCGCGCTGCCGGCTGAGAACTTCTCCACCAGCACTGGTCAGCACACCAACGCGGTCTATGGCTTCACCTCGATGCTGATCAACGTCCTGCGCGACGAGGCGCCGACGCACATCGGGGTGGCCTTCGACATCAGTCGCCAGACCTTTCGCATGGCTGACTACCCGGAGTACAAAGCCGGCCGTTCGGCGACCCCGCACGAGTTCGAGGGCCAGATCTCGTTGTTGCACGAGGTGCTCGACGCGCTTCGGATCCGGTACGTCGAGGTCGACGGTTTCGAGGCCGACGACGTGCTCGCCACCCTGACCATCGAAGCCATCGACCGGGCCGGCATCGACGAGGTGCTCGTCTGCTCGGGCGACCGTGATGCCTTTCAGCTGGTCAGCGACAAGGTGACCGTGCTCTACCCGGTCAAGGGCGTCTCGGAGCTGGCTCGGATGACGCCGTTGGCAGTGGAGACCAAGTACGGCGTCCCTCCCCAGCGCTACAGCGATCTCGCGGCCCTGGTCGGTGAGTCCTCGGACAATCTTCCCGGCGTCCCGGGTGTCGGGCCCAAGACCGCGGCCAAGTGGATCCAGCAGTATGGCGATCTCACCGGCGTGGTCGCCCACGTCAGCGACATCAAGGGCAAGGCCGGTGAGTCGCTGCGGGACAACCTCGACGGTGTTCTGCGCAACCGACGGCTGAACCAGCTGGTCCACGACGTCACCCTCGATGTCACTGTCGACGACCTCGAGCGCCAGACGTGGGACCGCGAAGAGGTGCACAAGGTCTTCGACGGTCTTGAGTTCAGGGTCCTGCGCGATCGACTCTTCGCCACCCTGGAAGCCGTTGAGGTCGAAGCAGACTCGGGCTTCGACCTCGATGGGTCGGTCCTGTCATCGGCCGAGGTGCCTGGATGGCTTGCCGATCACGCAGCACCAGGTGAGCGGGTCGGCGTCCATGTCAACGGAACCTGGGCGCGGGGGACGGGCGACGCACAGGCGCTGGCTGTTGCGGCTGGGAGCGGCGCGGCGGCATACATCGACCTGACCGCGCTCGAGCCGGTGGCCGAGGATGCCCTCGCGACCTGGCTCGGTGACCCGGGGCGCACCAAGGCCCTGCACGATGCAAAGGGGCCGATGCAGGCTCTGGCTGCCCGCGGCCTGACACTGGCTGGGCTCAGCAGCGACACCGCGCTGGCGGCCTACCTGGTGCGGCCGGACCAGCGCTCCTACGACCTTGCCGACCTTGTGCTGCGTCATCTCACTCGTGAGCTTCGCAACGACACCGAGCCGGGAGGGCAGGGTCTGCTGGACTTCAGTGCCGACGGCGAGGCCGAGGCGCAGACCGCCATGGTGCGCGCGCGGGCGATCCTCGATCTGTCCGTGGCGCTGGACGCCCAGCTCGAGCAGACCGGCGGTGCAACGCTTCTGGCCCAGATCGAGCTGCCGCTGGTGGACGTGCTCGCTGGCATGGAGCGCGTCGGCATCGCGGCGGATGTCGGGGCCATGGACGAGCTCGAGCGGCACTTCGCGGCCCAGGTGCACGAGGCGCAGGGTGAGGCGTACGACGCGATCGGTGGCGAGCAGATCAACCTTGGCTCGCCCAAGCAGCTGCAAGTCGTGCTCTTCGACACCCTGGGCATGCCCAAGACCAAGAAGACCAAGACCGGTTACACGACCGACGCCGATGCCCTGACCGATCTTTACACCAAGACAGAACACCCCTTCCTGAAGTACCTGCTCGCTCATCGCGATGCCTCGCGCCTTCGGCAGACCATCCAGGGTCTGCTGGACTCGGTGGCCGACGACGGTCGCATCCACACGACCTACCAGCAGACGATTGCTGCCACCGGACGCCTGTCATCGACCGACCCGAACCTGCAGAACATCCCGATCCGCACCGAGGAGGGACGTCGGATTCGCGAGGTGTTCGTTGTGGGACAAGGGTTTGAGTCCCTCATGTCGGCCGACTACAGCCAGATCGAGATGCGGATCATGGCGCATCTGTCC
>JANOHS010000491.1:0-5153 GCA_031406655.1 Micrococcales bacterium | reverse complement strand
CATCCCGTTGGCCGCGGTGATGCCGGCAACGTGGGTGGCATGGGCATCCTCGGGAATGCCGATGTTGACGAAGTCGGCCGTGCCGGGCAGACCGGCCGGAGTCACGTCGACGTCCTCGCGGAACTCCACGACGAACGGCATCGACTCGACCACATCAGCAGTGGCCGGGTTGTCCTTGCCGAAGTGCCCGACCTGGAACTTCTCCTTGTAGGGCCGCATCTTCACCTCGTCGGTGAAGTCGAAGTCCTGGTCCACGTCGACCCAGATGTCGTGGGTCGTCTCGTCGTACAGCACCCCAAAGCGGTCGGTGGTGTCACCGTCGCGGTTGACGTCACCACCGGGCTCACTGCCGGCGGTGATGGCCTCGGTGAACCGGTTGATCGCGAAGTTGCCGGCCGGTGCGGTCCATGTGGAGCCGAAGGCCGCAAAGGTGGGGCCGGTCACCTTGGTGAGCATTGCCCGCCAGGTGAAGTCACCCTCGAGCAGCGGGTCGGTCGCGGTGACCCAGTCGACGATCTTCCGGCTGCCGGTCGTGGTGGTAGCCAGGGCTGGGTGGTCAAGGTCGACACCGGAGTCCAGGATGCCGACGGTGATGCCGCGGCCGTCGTACCCGGGGTTCGTGGCCTTGAACGTGACTGCTCCCGTCTCCATCGTCGGCATGTACGGGTTGGCGTCGGGTGTGAGCGCGCCCGGCGCCTGGACGCCTGAGCCCGAAGCACCGCCGGCCTTCTTCTCCAGCCGCGGGTCGGGCGCCTTGATGCTCTCGTTGAGGTCGATCTTCAGGACGCTGACGAGGCCCGCGACGTTGGCCACAGATGCCGTGGCGAGCGTCGCGCGGACGTAGCCGAGTCTGTCGTTGCGGTTACCTACCGTGCCGCCGAGCGCCTTGACCGAGGTCTCGACCTCCTTGGCCGCTCCCCTCTTGGTCGCCAACATCACGGTGACCGTTGACTCGCCCTTGCGAACGGCCTCGGCGAGCAGCTCACGGTCGTGCTGACCGATCTTGTCGCCCTTGGGAGCCTTCTTGATCGTGTCCTGACCCGTGACCGTTCCCTTGTCACCGGTCGCGGCCTGCGCCGCCGACAACGCCCCACCCGTGGTGGCGAGTGCAGCTGCCACCAACAGGGCAAAAGCCCTGTTCCCCGTCCCTCTTGCCGTCATTGTTCTCCTCGCGGTTTGGGAGTGACTCAAGTCACACTCCGGCGCGTGCATGTCTACCTCACAGCGGCGATCACGGATAGCCCTCGTCACGAATCGGTCACCAAACCTTCATGAATCTGCGCGGTTCCCGCTCACCGTCCGAGGCTGTCAACGCCCCCCCGATCGGGTTGACCCCGAGCGGGTTTGACACAATTCCATCAGCTCGCCCTGCGGCCTGAACCGCCTCAAGGCCGCGGGTGCGCGATGCCGGGGAGACCCGCCTGATGGAAGGTACTTCCCGTGAGGTTTTCTGCCGGGCCACGGCTTGGAGATGTGCGCAACGCGACCGGGCGGGTGTTCGGGCTGGACCTGGTCCTTCTGCACGCGCCATCGGTGTGGGACTTCCGCGAGGAGGTCATCGTCCAGGGTCCGCTCGCCGACGTGATTCCCTCGACGACCCAGTTCGAGATGTACCCGATCGGGCTGACCAGCATCGCCGCCTACCTGGAGAAGAACAACTACAACACCCGGCTGGTGAACCTGGCCTACCGGATGCTGAAGGAACCCGGCTTCGACGTCCGGGCCCGCATCGCCCGGCTGAAGGCGCCGGTGTTCGGCATCGACCTGCACTGGCTGCCGCATGCCAACGGGGCGCTGGGCATCGCCGAGCTCGTCAAGGAGATCCACCCCGGGGCCAAGGTGCTGCTCGGGGGGTTGTCGGCCAGCTACTTCCACGAAGAGCTCATGGACAACCCGGCGGTGGACTTCGTGCTGCGCGGTGACTCGACCGAGGAGCCGTGCCGGCAGCTGCTGCAGGCCCTGCGCGAGGGCACGCCGCTGGAGGCGGTCGAGAACCTCACCTGGAGGCGCCCGGACGGGTCGGTCGTGGTCAACCCGCTGACCTTCGTCCCGGCCGACCTGGACTGGATCAACGTGCCGGCATACGACTTCATGCTGCACGCGGTATTCAAGTACGGCAGCCTCGCCGACTTCCTGCCCTACCTGGAGTGGCTGCGCTACCCGTCCACGATGTTGCTCAACTCCCGCGGCTGCAGCCACGACTGCGCCATCTGCGGCGGCTCCCGCACTGCCTACGGCTCGGTCGCGGGCCGGACCCGCGCCGCCATGCGTTCGCCGGAGAAGCTGGTCGCCGACGCGAAGCTGATCTCGACGTTCTCCCGGGCGCCGATCTTCGTGGTCCATGACCCGCGCATCGGCGGGATCTCGCGAAGCGACCGCTTCTTCGAGCTGTTCGGTGCTGCCAAGATCCCCAACGAGCTCGTGATCGAGCTCTTCCGGCCGGCCGGCCAGGACTTCTTCCGGAAGGTCGCGTCCTCGACGCGGGCCTGGAGCCTGCAGATCACCATCGAGTCGCCGGACCCGGAGATCCGGCGGGCCAACGGGAAGTTCCCGGTCAGCAACGAGATCGTCGAAGAGACCCTGGCCGCGGCACTGGCGCAGGGTTGCGAGAAGCTCGACCTGTTCTTCATGGTCGGCCTGTCCGGGCAGACCCCGGCCAAAGCGCTGGCGACTGTGGACTACTGCCGCCATCTCGTCGAGCGCTTCGGCGCCGACAAGCGCCTGCAGTTCTATGTCGCACCGCTCGGTCCGTTCCTCGACCCCGGCAGCCGCGCCTTCGAGCAGCCCGAGCAGCTCGGCTTCCACAAACGGCTGACCACCCTGGCCGACCATCGCAAGGCACTGCTCGGCCCGACCTGGCTGGACATGCTCTCCTACCACACCGACTGGATGAGCCGCGAGGAGATCGTCGCGGTCACCTACCAGGTCGGCCGTGAGCTGAACGACCTCAAGTACGAAGCCGGGCTCATCGACGAGCCCACCCACACCACCGTCGAACAGACCCTGGCCTCAGGGGTTCTGATACTGGCGGAGGTCCAGGCACTGAGCACCCTGCCCGAGGCCGAACGACACGAGCACCGGCGCAGCCTTGCCGAACGCGCGTCCCAGGATGCGAGTACGACGAGCATGGTCGGCGAGGACGAGCTGAAGTGGAAGACCGCGAACGGTCTTCGGATCAGCCACATCCTGGTGCACAACGTGGCTTCCGCGCTGCCACGGGAGCTGGCCCACGCCCTGGCCCGGTTCCGGGGCCGGTACGACGTCAGCATCGCCACGCCGAACCGCCTCGCAGCGCCGTCCGTCCCGCTCAGCCTCCCCTTCACCGACGACCTTCAGCAGGCGCAGGAGGAGCGCCACCGGGCGTTCGTCCAGCACTGACCATCGGTGGCCCGCCCTGAAGCAGCTCAGAACCGTGGATGCGGGTATTCGGGTGATCGGCCGTGGAACGAGAGGATCTTGGGGTTCTGCACGACGCCGGCACGGACCTCGATGGCCGGCTGGATGGTCCGATCCTCGTCCCACGCCGAGGGGCCGTCCATCACCGTACGCAGGTAGGGGATCAGTGCCTCGCTGATGCACCAGGTTGCGCTGTTCCACAGATAGCTCGGGCTGTGGTCCACGCCGTAGTAGGTGATGCCGTCACCGACGGTCAGCATCGGCTCCTCGAAGGTCGTGGGCCGCGCGAACGAGAACCCCATGCCGAGGTCGCAGGACACGTCGACGATCAGGGCGCCGGGAGCGAACGCCGCCAGCTCCCCGTCCGAGACGAACATCAGCGGCGCGTCGGTGTCCTGCAGAACGCAGTTGACCACGATGTCGTGGCGGGCCAGGAACTCGGCCGTGGGCACCTGGTCCGACTCCGTCTGGACCGTCGTGCGGCTGGGGTCGGCCTCGGTACGGTCCAGGTGGTCGAGCACGACGGAATGGACCGGCGAGGCAACCGCCGTGACCTCGCGCATGGTGAGCACGGTGACGTCGTGGACACCGAGCGAGGTCAGCGCCGTTATCGCCCCGCGTGCAGTGTTCCCGAAGCCGATGACCACAGCCTTGAGGGGTCGGCCGTAGTGACCGGTCGAGCCGACCAGGTTCAGCGCGTGCATCACCGAGCAGTAGCCCGCCAGCTCGTTGTTCATGTGGAACACGTGGACCACGAAACCCCCTTCGGGCGTCCAGTGGTTCATCGCCTCCCACGCTATGAGCGTCAGCCGCCGGTCGATGCAGATCTGGGTCAGCTCGGCGTCCTGGACGGCGTGCGGCCATCCCCACAGCACCTGTCCTTCGCGAAGGCTGGTCATGTCCTCCAGCGTGGGCTTGGGCAGCAGGACCACGTCGCTGGTCGCGATGATCTGCTCACGCGAGCGAAGGCCCGCGACCTGGGTGGCCAGAACCTGGTCGGAGACGCCGAAGCGATCGCCGTACCCCCGCTCGAGGAAGATCCGCGCCCGCAGGTCGGCGTCGATCCGGTCGAAGTGCTGGGGATGGATCGGCAGCCTGAGCTCGTTCTCCTTGCTCGAGGTGGCAAGCACTCCAAGACTGAGCTGGTCCATGCGACTCCTTCTCGGTCGAAACAGCCACCGCTGTCCGTCAGCGTAGGGCTTCGATAACGAAAATGCCCTCACGTCGGTTGACGGAACCGTTGCGCGGGTGTTCAGTCAAGACGGGCGCTTATTGCTGAAATTTCGGGATATCTCCGATACTTCCGATACTTCCGAGCAGTTTCCACGTGCCCAACCATGAAGAGTCATCCCTGAAGGGAACAACGACATGAAGTACGTCGCACCGGGTCTTCCCGGGAGCATTGTCACGGTCCAGCCGAGGTACGAGAACTTTATCGGGGGCAAGTGGTTGGCCCCGACGCACGGCAGGTACCGGGTTGACCTGAGCCCGGCCACGGCTGGGGCGATCACCGAGGTGGCCGAGTCCACGCCTGAGGATGTCGAGCTGGCGTTGGATGCCGCGCATGCGGCCAAGGATGCCTGGGGTGAGGCGACCACGACCGAGCGGGCCGCGGTGCTGAACGCGATCGCCGACGCGATCGAGGCGAACAAGGAGATGCTGGCGGTTGCCGAGAGCTGGGAGAACGGCAAGCCGGTCCGGGAGACCCTGAACGCGGATATCCCGTTGGTCATCGACCACTTCCGCTACTTCGCGGC
>JANOHS010000448.1:0-2645 GCA_031406655.1 Micrococcales bacterium | reverse complement strand
CCGCCACCCTGGCGCTGACGGCCATCCCGGTGGGCGTCTACTCCTACCGTGCGGTCTTCACCCCGACCACCGCGGCACTCTTCAGCTCGAGCACCTCGGGCAACCTGGCCTTTACGGTCACGGCGCCCGCCCCTGTTCAGGTGACGACCACCACGGCTCTGGCCATGAGCCCGACGGTCGTCACCGCTGTCGCACCGGCAGCTAAGACGCTGACCGCCACCGTCTCCGGCGCGGGTGCCGCTGGCACCGTTCAGTTCTTCAACGGCGCGGCGTCGCTGGGCAGCAGCCCGGTCGCCTCCGGCTCCGCCACCCTGGCGCTGACGGCCATCCCGGTGGGCGTCTACTCCTACCGTGCGGTCTTCACCCCGACCACCGCGGCGCTCTTCACCTCGAGCACCTCGGGCAACCTGGCCTTCACGGTCACGGTTCCTGTGCCCACGGCTAGCTTCACCGCCTCGGCCATCTCCGGGATCGCCCCGCTGGCGGTCACGCTGACCGACACCTCGACGGGCGCTCCGACGTCCTGGTTGTGGACGTTCGGCAATGGCTCGTCCTCGAACGTGCAGAACCCGCCCGTGGTGAGCTACACCACGGCCGGCACCTACACGGTCACGCTGGTTGCGAGCAACGCGGGCGGTGCCGGCGCTGCGGTGTCCAAGACCATCACGGTCACGGCCCCTCCGGTGGTTGTGCCGGTCTCGAGCTTCACCAGCTCTGTTGCTGGTGGGGTCGCCCCGCTGACGGTGGCGATGACCGACACCTCGACGGGCGCCCCGACCTCCTGGGCGTGGACCTTCGGTAACGGAACCACCTCGACCCTGAAGAGCCCGTCGGTGACCTATGCCGCTGCCGGGACCTACACGGTCACGCTGGTTGCGAGCAACGCAGGTGGCGCTGGTAATACGGCCACGAAGGTCATCACGGTCACAGCCCCTCCGGTGACTGTGCCCACGGCGAGCTTCAACGCTTCGGCCATCTCCGGGATCGCTCCGCTGGCCGTGACTCTGACCGACACCTCGACGGGCGCCCCGACGGGCTGGTTGTGGACCTTCGGTAACGGCTCGACCTCGAACGCGCAGAACCCGCCCGTGGTGAGCTACACCACGGCCGGCACCTACACGGTCACGCTGATCACCAGCAACGCGAGTGGTGCCAGCGCTCCGGTGTCCAGGACCATCACGGTCACTGCTCCGGGTTCGACGATCGCGCGAATCTGGAGGCTGTCGCCTCACGAAGGCTACGTCGGAACCAAGGTGACGATAAGCGGCACCGGGTTCGGCACGCCAGGAGTTGTGAGGTTCGGAACCGTACAGGCGAAAGTTCTGTACTGGTCTTCCACCAGGATCGTCGTCAAAGTGCCCAGTGGCATTCGCGGCGAACACGCTGACGTGACGGTCGCCCCCTTGGGCGGCATTACGTCCAGGGGCGTCGAGTTCAGCGTCAAGGGCGATCACGATGACGATGAGGATGACGACTGACGTTGACGATCGCACCACTCAGGCACCACGTAGCAGCGTTGGTCTGAGGTAGCTGAGGACGGCGGGACAGACCAACTGGTCTGTCCCGCCGGCCTTTTCGCGTTCCAGGGTTGGTCGGTCGTTCGCTCCGGGCCCCCGAGGCACAGATGGGTGACGGACGTGCTTTCATCGGCTCGAAGTGTCCCAAGTCACACGGGAATTGATGAATTGCCGATCTCTATCCTGGCGTGGGTGGGTATATGCCTCAAATAGCCCCAAACCGTCTGCCGCAAGGCCCCCGTTGTCTGAGGCTGTGGCTCTGTCGACCGGCGAAAACCTATTCAACTCGCTCATGGCTTGAAGTCGCCTTGATGTCCCCTTGACGTATTGGTTCTGCCAGACCAGATGCCCCTCGCGGGAGGAATGTGAAGATTCGCCCCATTTCTTGGTGATGGTATGCCGCATTTGTGCCGGTTTGGGGATGGGCGAGAGCTGAAGGTCCCGACAGGCTGGCCAGGTCAACAGGTGTGTTGCGGCTTCCCCCCCCGGACCACCTGCCTATGGACACGAAGTCCGGATCCCATGGAGGACCCTTTGAAGATCTATAGCTTGAAACGAATGACCATCCCGAAGGTTGCGGTGCTGGCAGCGGGACTGGCGGTTGCGCTGCTGGCGGCCACCATCGACCCGACGCCGGCACAGGCAACCCCCGACAGAGCGCGTGACTGCACGAGCTGCCACGGCTCTGGTTCGGTCGCCGGCACAGTGACAGCCGTACCGAGCCTGACCACCATGGCGGCAAGTGCTGCCTACACCGTCCTGATCACCGCGCCGACAAGCGGCGGCGGTGACACCGGGTATTGGATCGCAAACTCGGATGCAGCAGGAGTGACTGGCACGAGCGTCAAGTATGGCGGCGCAACGGGCACTGCAGCCCCGACCTACACGGTGCCCATGGCAGCCCCGGCTGCGGCTGGCACGTACTACTACAAGGTGTGGGCAGTCAACGGCCTGGACGACGCATCGGGTGTGGCCAACTTTGCGCTCTACTCGATCACCGTCGGCGCGGCGCCGACGACTGTGCCGCCGACGACTGTGCCGCCGACGACTGTGCCGCCGACGACTGTGCCGCCGACGACTGTGCCGCCGACGACTGTGCCGCCGACGACTGAGCCGCCGACGACTGTG
>JANOHS010000445.1:0-13053 GCA_031406655.1 Micrococcales bacterium | reverse complement strand
CAGCAGGAGCAGCAGCACGACGAACACCACGGCCAGGATCGCCGGGATGATGACCTTCAGGTCGCGCTCGCTGGCGGTCCGGACGTCCAGGTTGACGGCGGTGGTCCCGCCGACCAGGACCTCGGGGCCGACCGTGTCGAGCGAGATGCGCAGCTTCTCGACAACAGCCTCTGCGGCCGGACTGTCGGCGGCGGGGGTCAGGGTTGCCTGCACGAGGACGTTGCCTTCCACGACCTTCGGCGGTACCCCCGGCGCATCCCCTACGAACCCTGAGGCGATGCCGTCGACGGACTTCACGGCGGCCAGGACCTCGTCGGCCTTGGCCTCAGGCGCGATGATCTGCACCGGTGAGCCCGAGCCTGCGGGAAAGTGTGCAGCCAGGACCTCCTGGCCGGTGACGGAGTCCACCTTGTTCAGGAAGGTCTGCGACAGCGTGACTCCCCCGGCGTTCCAGGTCGGAGCGAACGCGGCGAAGGCGAGCAGGCCGACCAGCGTCACCACCCAGGTCCGGCGCGGGTGGCGACCCACGAGGGCAGCAACTCGACCCCAGATGCCCCGGCGACCGACCGAGTCCTCGGCATGGACGTGGTCGACCCTGGGGATGATCGGCCAGAAGATGCGCCGCCCGAAGACCAGGAGAACCGCAGGGAGGAAGGTGAGCGCCGCGACCAGCGAACCGACGATGCCCAGCGCGCCGATCGGCCCGAGGCCGCGCGTGCTGCCCAGCTGGGACAGCAGGAGACACAGCAGGCCGAGGATCACGGTGGCCGCACTCGCGGCAATGGGCGAGAACGAAGCCCGCCACGCCACCGCCATCGCCCTCCACTTGCTCGGGTGCTGGTGCAGCTCCTCGCGATAACGGGCGACCAGGAGCAGCGAGTAGTCAGTGGCCGCACCCACAACCAGGATCGACAGGATTCCCTGGCTCTGACCGTTCAGCTCGATGATGTCGTTCTTGGCCAGGGGGTAGATCACCAAGGCGGCAGCGGCCAGCCCGAAGACTGCGGTCAGCAGCACCGCGATGGGCAGGATCGGGCTCCGGTAGACCACCAGCAGGATGAAGAACACGACGCCCAGAGCCACGAGCAGCAGAATGCCGTCGATGCCACCGAACGCGGTCACGAAGTCGGCCAGAAGCCCGCCCGGACCGGCGATGTATACGGCAAGGCCGCTCGGTGTCAGCGAGGTGGCCGCGGAGGCCTTCAGCGCCTTGGCTCCCTCGTACAGCGGGCTGGAGTCACCGATCACCTCGGCTGCCTTCGTGGCGTCGAGGAGCACCGGCACCAGGAGCGCCTTGCCGTCCTGGCTCGGAACGGCCGCCTCCGGGGGCGCCGCGAGGTATGGCCCCAGGGAGTAGCCCTTGATCTCAAAGGGCAGGGACGGAATACCGGCGATGAAGCTCTTCACGGCATCAACGTCGGAAGCCTTCAACCCGGTCGGGCGCTCGATCACCACGAAGTAGGGAAGGGCATCGGTCGTGCTGAACCTCGCCGCGAGCTTGCCGACCTGAGTGGACTCCGCAGACTTGGGCAGGAACGAGGCGTTGTCGTTCTTCTGCACCTCGGACAGCCGGCCGACCAGCGGGCCGCCCACACCGGCCAGCCCGAACCAGGCGAGCAGAACCAGGACCACCACGAACAGCCGGGTCAGCCTCGTCCGGCGAGCGGGCCTTGAGAGCTCGGTGTCATGGTGAGGTGTGATGTCGTGATGGTTCAAGAGGTCTACTCCCCGGCTGGTTCCCTGATCTGCTCCGCCAGCCTAGAGGCAGGTATGCCGCGTCCCTCCGCGTAGTCTGCAGACATGCGTTTTGAGCACCTGGGCTTCAAGCCGGACTACGTCGACTACCAGGCCGCGTGGGACCGCCAGCGCGAGGTTCATGCCGCCGTCGTCGCAGGGGACGAGCCCGACACCGTCCTGCTTCTCGAACACGCCACCGTCTACACAGCGGGCAAGCGCACCGAACCTCACGAACGCCCCTTCGACGGCACCCCGGTCATCGACGTCGACCGGGGCGGCAAGATCACCTGGCACGGTCCGGGCCAGCTGGTTGGCTACCCCATCGTCCGGCTGCCTTCCCCCGTCGACGTCGTGGCGCATGTGCGCCGCCTCGAGGAGATGATGATCCGGGTCTGCGCGGACCTCGGGGTCAGCGCCGGGCGGGTCGAGGGCCGCAGCGGGGTGTGGGTCACGGCCGATCAGTCGGGGCCTGACCGCAAGATCGGCGCCATCGGCATCCGGGTGAGCCAGAGCGTCACGATGCACGGTTTCGCGCTCAACGCTGACTGTGACCTGTCCTGGGCCCAGGTGATCGTGCCGTGCGGAATCGCGGATGCGGGTGTCACCTCGCTCAGCAAGGAGCTGGGGCGCGACGTCCCGGTGCAGGAGGTGCTCCCCTACGCGGAGAAGCACCTGACCGACATCATGGGCTGACCGCCGGGTTCCCGGGGCGGCTCGCGGTGCGGGGGCGCGCCTGACCGTTCTGGAGCACGGGTCCCGCACTCATGGGGAGCCGGATCGTGATCCTTGCCCCTCCTCCTTCGGGCGAGGCAGCCACGATGGTGCCGCCATGGGCCACGACGATCTCCCGCGCGACGGCCAGGCCGATCCCCGAGCCGACGACCTGTTTCGCTGCGCGGCCGCGCCATAGCCGGTCAAAGACGTGGGGCAGCTCATCGGCGGGGATGCCGGGTCCGGAGTCGATGACGTCCAGCACAGCCCGGCTGTCCTCCCTGCGAACAGTGAGCCTGACCTCGTCACCGGGACGGCAGTACCTCGCCGCGTTGGCCAGAAGGTTCCCCACCGCCTGGTGCAGCCGGTCGGCGTCCGCCCGAACCAGGACCGGCCCGTCCAACGCGCTGCTGACCACAAGCCCGGCAGCCCTTAGCTGAGGGTCACGCACACCCAGCTCGCCGGCGGCCACCTCCGCCAGGTCGACCTGGGTCCGTTCCAGCGACACCGCGGCTCCCTCGACAGCGGAGAGCTCGGCCAGGTCGCTCACGACGCGGCCCAGTCGCAACGACTGGTCGTGCAGGCCGGCCAGCCCTTGCGGCGTCGGCTCGACCAGGCCGTCCCGCAGCTCCTCCAGCCCGGCCTGCAGGGCCGCGAGAGGTGTGCGCAGCTCGTGCGCCACATCAGCCGTGAGGTTGCGCCGGTCCCGTTCCGAGCGGGCGACCGCGTCAGCCATCGAGTCGAACGCACGGGCCAGCTCGCCGAGCTCCCCCGGCCCGGTCGCCTCCGCGCGGGCGCCCCGGTCCCCGGCCGCGAACGCCCGCGCGGCCGAGGCCATGGCGTCGATCGGGCGGGTGAGCAGCCGGGTGACCACCCAGCTCGCGACCAGCGCGACCACGAGTGCCACCACCGCTGCCACCCCGATCCACGACCACGCGACGTCGCGCGCCTTGGTCCCGGCGCCCTCGAACACCAGCCGTACGGTTCCGACCGTCACGCCGTCGACGACCACCGGAGCATTGACCACCCCTTCACCGCCGACCGGCCCGGTGCCTGTGCCAGGGCCTTTTCCGACGTGTTCGCGACCTGAGGCGGTGACCAGGGGTGCACCTGTGGCGTCAAGGACGAACAACCGGGCTCCAGCCGCATCGGCCACCGCGCTGGTGCGGCTCTGGTCCGCTCCGTCCCATCCTGAGGCCGACCGGTAGGCGTCCGCCGCGGCCGTCGCCGCGCCGGCCGCGACGCGCTCACGGTCCGTCTGCTCGGCGACCTGGAAGCCCCGTCCGACGCCGATGAGCGCCGCCACCGTCAGCACCAGCACGGAGGAGACAGCGACCAGGACGAAGGCGAACAGCAGCCGTCGCCCCAGCGGACCGAGTCCGGCACGCGAGAGGCTCACTTCGCGTCATCCCGGCGCAGGCGGAGCCGGTAGCCGACCCCGAGCACGGTCTCCACCACGTCGGCGCCGGAGGGGCCGAGCTTGCGTCGCAGGTTCTTCACGTGGGAGTCGATGGTCCGCTCGTAGCCGGCGTACTCATAGCCACGGACCCGGTTGACCAGCTCGTAGCGTGAGAAGACGCGTTCCGGCGCGGCCGCGACCGCTGACAGGAGACCCCACTCGGTGGGGGTCAGGTCGATCGCGCGACCGTCCAACCACGCCTCGTGGCGGGGCTCGTCGATGCGCAGCCGCCCCTCGCCGTAGCTGACCGGGCCACCACTGGCCGCTGGCCCAGCGGCTCTGTGGAGGACCGCCTGGACGCGCAGAACGACCTCGTGCGGACTGAACGGCTTGGTAACGTAGTCGTCCGCGCCGAGCTCCAGGCCATGGATGCGGTCCTCGATGGCACTGCGAGCGGTCAGCACGACGACGGGGAGGTTTCCCAGGGCCCGGACCTCCCGGAGCACATCCGTGCCGTCGACATCAGGAAGGCCCAGGTCGAGGACCACCAGGTCAGGTGGTGCCGACGTGAGCAGCCGGATCGCCTCAGCCCCGGTTGCCGTGGTCAGGACCGACAGCCCGGCCTGCTCCAGGTAGCGACGGAGCAGCTCCCGGATGTCGCGTTCGTCCTCAACGACCAGCACTGTGGGCACACCTCATCATCGCGGGTCGGACGCCGTCCAGGTTGCCGCGTGCCGACAAAGGCCACCCGGAGCTCACAAACTCCACACGATCTGCACATCCACGCCGGATCCTGTCCGGAGTGTCTCCGAGTGCGATCTCGTCTCCGCCGGGGGCTCGTCACCGGCGTACTCTTGAGGTCTGCCTCAGGTGATGGCTGCCCGGGGCAACCTGTTTGTCCCAACGAACACGGCAAGGGAGTCCTTTGTGAGCGTCGCACCTGACGGTCGCCGCATGCTGCGCGTCGAAGCCCGCAACGCCACGACGCCGATCGAGCGCAAGCCGGAGTGGATCCGAACCACCGCCAGGATGGGACCGGAGTACACCAAGCTGAGCTCGATGGTGAAGACCGGGGGGCTGCACACGGTCTGCCAGGAGGCGGCGTGCCCCAACATCTTCGAGTGTTGGGAGGACAAGGAGGCGACGTTCCTGATCGGCGGTGAGCAGTGCACCCGCCGTTGCGACTTCTGCCAGATCGACACCGGCAAGCCCGATGACCTCGACCGTGACGAGCCCCGCCGGGTTGCCGAGTCGGTCCAGCAGATGGGCTTGCGGTACGCCACGATCACCGGGGTCGCTCGTGACGACCTCGAGGACGGCGGGGCCTGGCTCTACGCCGAGACGATCCGCATGGTGCACGAGCTGAACCCCGGCACCGGCGTGGAGATCCTGGTCCCGGACTTCAACGGCGTTCCCGAGCTCGTGGGTCAGGTCCTAGACGCCGGGCCCGAGGTGTTCGCACACAACGTCGAGACGGTTCCCCGCCTGTTCAAGCGAATCCGTCCCGCGTTCCAGTACGAGCGCTCCCTTGAGGTCATCACGATGGGCCGTGACGCAGGCCTGGTGACGAAGTCAAACCTGATCCTGGGCATGGGCGAGGAGGCCCAGGAGATCGAGCAGGCTCTACGCGACCTGCACGCGGCCGGCACCGACCTCATCACGATCACGCAGTACCTGCGGCCGTCACCCCGCCACCACCCGGTCGACCGGTGGGTCACGCCGGAGGAGTTCCTGCGGTGGTCCGACCTGGCGCAGGAGATCGGCTACAAAGGCGTCATGAGTGGGCCACTCGTGCGTTCGTCGTACCGCGCGGGACGCCTCTGGGCCCAGGCCATGAAGCGCTGGGGCCGGCCTGTGCCAGAGAAGCTGTCCCACCTGGTCTCGACCTCGTACAGCCCGGCCCGCCAGGAGGCCTCCTCGCTGCTCGAGCGCCGCCTTTCCGACGTCCCACGAAGGTAGTCTGATCCCCATGTTCCGCAAGAAGTCCGCTTCGTCAACCACGCCCAAGACGCCAGGCCGCCTCGCCCAGACCCGTCAGGTCTTCATCGCCGCGCGTGGCGTGGACCCGATGATCGGCTGGTGGATGGCACTGGCTGCCCTCGGCACCCTCATAGCGATGGTCGTCATCGGTGTGCTCATCAAGCAATGGGTCTACTTCCTTGTCCTGGGCATCCCGCTGGCCGCTCTGGCTGCGTCGGTCGTGATGGGCTTCCGGGCCAAGCGCGCCGCCTACAAGTCCATCGAGGGCCAGCCCGGCGCCGCGGGAGCCGCCCTGTCCTCACTGCGCAAAGGCTGGTACTTCGAGCAGCAGCCGGTCGCCGCCGAGGCCGCCCGGCCCGGTGACATGTCATCAACCGCCATGGTCTTCCGGGCAACCGGACGCCCTGGCGTCGTCCTGGTCGTCGAGGGACCTGTGGCCCGGGCAACCAAGCTGGCCGAGGCCGAGCGCAAGAAGGTCACCCGGATCGCCGGGGCGAGCGTCCCGGTGACGGTGGTCCGCGTCGGCGAGGGCGGCGGCAAGGACGAGGTGTCGGTCCGCAAGGTGGCCAGCAAGATCCAGCGGATGAAGCCGGTCCTCACCAAGGAAGAGGTCCTGGCGGTCAACAAGCGACTCAAGGCACTGGGTGGTCTGCGGCCTCCCCTGCCGGCTGGCATCGACCCCAACCGGGTCCGCATGGACCGCAAGGCGATGCGCGGCCGCTGACTACCAAACCTAGGGACTGTGCACGCGATTCGCCTCAAACCTAGGGACTGTGCACGCGATTCACGCACAAACCTATGGTTCTACGCATGTGTTGCACGACAGGGTCGCTGATCTGGGCGACACCGTCCCTAGGTTTGCGCTGATCTGGGCGACACCGTCCCTAGGTTTGGTTTCAGGTACGCACCAGAACGGTGCCCGCGAGCTTGTCGTGAAAACCTCGGCTGTCACGGTCCCAGATCACTGCTGGAATCACCACTGCCAGAAGGACTGTGCGAACCACCGCGGGCAGCGGCCCGGCACTTGCTCCACCCAGTCGCACCACACGCATGCCGAGCAGGCGATGTCCGATCGTGGACCCCAGCGTTCCGACGAGGAGCAGGTTCATCAGCACGAAGACTGCCAGCGGCTTGAAGGACCCCAGCCCCCCGTCGCCAAGCCGGTAGTGCAGCAGTCCAGCGGCGATCACGTTGCACACCAGCCAGTCCACGAGGATCGCGACCGCTCGCCGCGCGAACCGGGCGATCGAGCCGGGGCCACGCTCCGGCATACCGAGCCGGCGTCCTGGGTAGTCATCGGGATCCGTGCGCGCGATCCCGGGGCCCTCGAGCCATGAGGCGACGTCCTTGCGATCCAGCACGAGACAAAGGCTACGTCCCGCGCGTCGTCCTTGACGTAACACCGGTGAAACATCCGGGTCACGACCAAGAAATCCCGCCCCGCTAGGGTCAGTCCCGATTCGGAACCAGGCCTGGCGCGACGCGTTCAGGCCCCACAACAGGAGGTTGGATGTTCAGCAAGCCTGAAGAGGTCCTCACTTTCATCAAGGACGAGGGCGTCAAGTTCGTCGATGTCCGCTTCTGCGACCTGCCCGGCGTCATGCAGCACTTCAACGTGCCAGCCGCCTCGCTGACCCTGGACTTCTTTACCGAAGGCCAGATGTTCGACGGCTCCTCGATCCGCGGCTTCCAGGCCATCCACGAGTCCGACATGAAGCTCATCCCGGACGCGACGACGGCTTATCTGGACCCGTTCCGCAAAGAGAAGACACTGATCATGAACTTCTCGATCGTGGACCCGTTCACCGACGAGCCCTACAGCCGCGACCCGCGCAACATCGCCGCCAAGGCTGAGGCGTACCTCAAGTCGACCGGGATCGCCGACGCCGCGTACTTCGGTGCCGAGGCCGAGTTCTACATCTTCGACGACGTCCGCTTCGAGACCAAGCAAAATGCCTCCTACTACTACATCGACTCGATCGAGGCGGCCTGGAACACCGGTCGCGTCGAAGAGGGCGGCAACCAGGGCTACAAGACCCGGTACAAGGGTGGCTACTTCCCGGTCCCGCCGGTCGACCACTTCGCCGACATGCGCGACGAGATGTGCCTGAAGCTGGCCGAGGTCGGCCTCAGCGTCGAGCGCAGCCACCACGAGGTGGGCACCGCCGGCCAGCAGGAGATCAACTACCGCTTCGGCTCCCTGCTGCAGTCCGGTGACGACCTGATGAAGTTCAAGTACGTCATCAAGAACGTCGCCTGGGCGGCGGGCAAGACAGCCACCTTCATGCCCAAGCCGATCTTCGGCGACAACGGGTCCGGCATGCACACCCACCAGAGCCTGTGGAGGGACGGCGAGCCGCTCTTCTACGACGAGCGCGGCTACGGCGGTCTCTCCGACATCGCCCGCTGGTACATCGGTGGGCTGCTCAAGCACGCCCCGTCGCTGCTGGCCTTCACCAACCCGACGGTCAACTCCTACCACCGCCTGGTTCCGGGGTACGAGGCTCCGGTCAACCTGGTCTACTCGGCGCGCAACCGCTCCGCCTGCGTCCGGATCCCGATCGCCGGCAGCTCCCCCAAGGCCAAGCGCATCGAGTTCCGCATCCCGGACCCGTCGGCCAACCCTTACCTGGCCTTCGCTGCCCAGCTGATGGCCGGCCTCGACGGCATCAAGAACCGCACCGAGCCTCCGGCGCCGGTCGACAAGGACCTCTACGAGCTGCCCCCCGAGGAGCACGACCAGATCGACCAGGTCCCCGGTTCACTGCCCGAGGTGTTGGCGGCGCTGGCGGCTGACCACGAGTACCTCCTTGAGGGCGATGTGTTCACCAAGGACATCATCGAGACCTGGATCGAGTGGAAGACCCTCAACGAGGTGGACCCCATCCGCTTCCGCCCGCACCCGCACGAGTTCGAGATGTATTACGACCTGTGAGGTTCGCACGCCGCTGAGCGCCGGATTTCATTCTGCCACAACGCAATTGCTAACGCGGACCCCCTCGAGGAGGTCCGCGTTAGCACTATCTTGGCAACGGAGAAGCTCATTGCCGCGCTCGCGCGATCGTGGACCCGAGAACCGCGGTCGTCAGTGCGACCACAGCGGCCGCGGTGAACGCCGCCGAGAACCCGGTTGAGACGAGCGTGCCGCCGACCGGTGCTCCGGCGGAGATGCCAATTGCCATAAACGTGGCCGTGCCAAGCGCGGCACCGACCTGGGTCGCCGAGCCTGCCAGACCGGACGCCAGCCCTGCGTGAGTGTCCGGCACCCCGGAGGCGATGACCATTGTGGTGGGTGTGAAGCTGAGCGCGACGCCTGTGGCGACGAGCAGCAGCCCGGGCAGGACCGCGATCAGGTACCCGGCTCCAAGCGGTGCGTGCGCCAGCCACAGGTGGCCGGCGGCGAGGACCACGAGGCCGATGACGAGGGTGCGCTGCGGGCCGAGGGCGCGCAGGATCCGCGGCAGAAGTGCGAGAGAGACGGCGAACCCAGCGAGCGATGTGGGGACCATCGCCAGCCCGGCCCGCTGCGGCGCCATCGCAAGGGCCTGCTGGAGGTAGAGGGCGACGAGGACGAACGTGGACGCCCGGGCTGCCCCGCCGAGGACGGCCAGGCCGACGCCGGTGCTGAGGATCCGGGACGTGAAGAGCTCGAGGGGCACGAGCGGGTCGGCGGTGCGGCGTTCGACGGTCACGAAGACCACGACGAGAACGGCGGAGACGGCGAGACTCCCGATGACGGCTGGGGAGGTCCAACCGCGGTCTGCGATGCCGAGGGCGCCATGGACCAGGGCAATGACTGCGCCGGTGATGGCGGCCGCGCCGTGCCAGTCGAATCGGCGTCGAGCACCGTGAGCACCCTCGGTGAGCACGTGCCGGGCCATGACGACGGCGGCGACCGAGATCGGCACGGTGACGAAGAACACCGACGACCAGCCAAAAGAGCCGACGAGCAGTCCCCCGGCCATGACACCGGTGGCTCCTCCGAGCGTCGAGGCGGCGCCCCAGACGCTCATGGCCCTGGCTCGCTGCGGACCGGGGAAGGTCAGCAGGAGCAGCGACATCGCGGCTGGGCTGAGTGCTGCGGCGCCGGCGCCCTGGACGATGCGACCCGCGACCAAGAGCCCTTGGTTGGCGGCCAGAGCTGCCAGCAACGTGCCCACGGTGAACAGCGCCGAGCCGGTGACGAACATGCGGCGTCGGCCGAACAGGTCCGCGGCACGTCCGGCCAGGAGCAGCAGGCCGCCGAATGCCAGGACGTACGCGTTGACGACCCAGGTGATGCCGGTGGGGCTGAGTCGGAGATCGGCCTGGATGGACGGCAGCGCCACGTTGACGATCGAGGTGTCGAGCATGACGACAAACTGGGCGGACACCAGTAGCCCCAGGGCGACCCACCGGCGGCGTCGCGCGAAGGGGTCCGTGGTGTCGGTGCGGGTCTCGAGCGTGGCGGACATGATGGGCTCCTTCGGCGTGGTTGGGCTGTCATGCACGTTCACCGTGCCGCTGGTGTCGGGGTGCTCGCGCCGGTGAAATGGCCGGGATCGGCGGATGCCCGGGGCCCTCGACGGTTGTTGGGCTCGGTGCGTGGTGATGCCGCACCCCGCGGCCACCGAAGACCCGCGGCCCAATCCCGGCCGTTCTGCCGGGGTGAGCGTTCCGCGCGACGAGGAGAGTCGTGAACACCACACCGACCACCGCAGCACCGACGCATCCTGAACGGAGATGACGGCCATGGCCCTCCACTCGAACCCGCAGACCAGCGCAGCTCACGCCCCCGCGAAGCAGCGTCCCGACACCTCACGGCGCAGGCGCATCATCGAAGCTGTCGCGTTCGTCGCCGTCTGGGTCAGCGCCGGGTACCTTCTCCCGATCAGCAGCAACGGTTACCTGCTCCTGGGCATCCCACTGACCATCGCCTTCCAGATGCTCGTTCGGCGCCGCCCGCTGCGTGAGCTGTTCGCGCCCGACACGACCCGGTTCGCCTTGAGCAAGCAGGGAGCCGCCAAGGCGACCGTCCTGGCCGTGGTCCCCGGGTACTACGCGACGCAAGCCCTGTCGGCCGGCGACGCGACCCTGCTCGGCTGGTACCTGGCAGCCATGGCCGGTGCCGTCGCCGCGGCGTTCTCCCTTCGTGCAAGCTCAGTCCTCGCCACGCTGCGCTCGGCGGCCCTGCCGATTGCCGTCGGGGCGAGCGGCATGGCGGCTGTCTTCGGGATAGTGCACATCGCGACCGGGACACCCCTGCCCGCCATGGCGGCGCTTGCCGCCCTTGCCAAGTACACCGCCCTGTACTTCCCGGCCACGTTCCTGCTCGAGGAGGTCGCGTTCCGTGGAGCTCTCGACGCGCACGTGCACCATGACGGCGAGGGGCGCGGCTGGCAGTCAGCCGTCTTCGTCTCCGCGCTGTGGGGGCTGTGGCACCTTCCCGTCTCATCCGCATTTCCGTTGCCACTGCTGGTCGTGGAGCTCGTCGTCGTCCACGTCGCGATCGGGGTGCCGCTGTCGTTCGCGTGGCGTCGCACTCGGAACCTGGCCGGCCCAGCCCTGGCGCACGCCGTCATCGACGCCGTCCGCAACGCCACCATGCTCGGGCTGTAGATCCGCAACCTGGCGGCCGTACTCGTCACCGGCCCTGATGTGGCCGTACGCGCGAAACCAGGGATCTCAGACGGGGGGCTGGGGGTCGTACTGCACGTCACGGCGCACCGTGCGGGCCCGGTCGGTGCCAGCGAGCCGAGCGACAAGGTGCAGCGCCATGTCGATGCCGGCGCTGACGCCGGCGCTGGTGATGACGTCGCCGTCGTCGACGAACCTGGCGGTCTCCTGAACGTCGATCGACTGGTCGAGCGTGTGCAGCAGCTCGAGGGACTCCCAATGGGTGGTGGCGGGCCGGCCGGCCAGCAGGCCGGCGGCGGCGTACACGAGGGCGCCAGTGCACACGCTGGTCATCAGGGGAACGGCGGCGCGCTGCTCGCGAACCCAAGCCAAATGGTCTGCGTCGCGCATCAAGACGCGTGTGCCCGGCCCACCAGGGTACAGAAGCACCCGCAACGCCGGCATGTCGGTGAACGAGTGATGCGCGCCGAGCACCAGGCCCTTGGCGGCGCGGACCGGCTTCCCATCCCGGGACACGCACGAAACCGTCCAGCCGTCCTGCGGGTGGCTCAGGGTCCAGTTCGCCAGGACCTCCCACGGGCCAACGGCGTCGAGCTCCTCCACGCCGTCGAACAGCAGGAGGCCGATGTGTCCCGTCTCGGTTTGCTGGGCTGCGGGGATGGTTGACGAGGTCATGGGAAGCCCTTCGGTTGAGCAGCGTCTGTTCCGTGCGCGTCCACGATAGGTCAGTACACCTAGCTCCGGAACGTCTTCACCAAGGTCGGGGTCAGCTCGCACACCGCTGCCGAGCCCGCAGGCGGCGGACGCCATACCCCGGCCAAATGACCGGGGCGAGCCCGAGGCGTTACGACGACGGTAGAGCCCACCACCGCCAAAGCCCACCCGTGCGGTGCGACCAAGAAGCCGAGCCTCACCAAGCACCTCACCAAGGAGTAGTCATGCACGCCAATCCCGCCGCCGAACCGCTCGCGGTCGACACTGCGACGCACACCCCACCGGCTGCCCACGACGCGGCCAGCAGTGGCCGCCACGGTAATCCGCCAGCAACCATCCACCACACCGATGCCCACCATGGCGACATGGACACCGAGAACGGGCCCCGCAAGTCCTGGGTCGTCCTGGCCCTCGCCCTCGCCGCGCAGATCCTGGTCGTCCTGGACATCTCCGTGGTCAACACCGCCCTACCGTCCATCGGACGAGACCTCCACCTGGACGGGTCCGACATGCAGTGGGTCGTCACCGCTTACCTCATGATGTCCGGCGGTGGACTGCTTTTCGGCGGCCGCATCGCCGACCTCCTCTCCCGCAAGTGGGTCTTCCTGACCGGCCTGGCGGTGTTCACCTTCGCCTCCATCGTCAGCGGTTTCGCCGGCGGCGCCATCGAGCTCATCACCGTCCGCGCCGCCCAAGGGCTGTCAGCCGCGCTCATGACCCCTGCCGCCCTGTCCATCATCATGACCACCTACTCGGGCGCGCAGCGCCGCACCGGCCTCGCCCTGTGGGGTGCAGTCGGCTCCCTCGGCGTCGCCGCCGGAGTCCACCTCGGGGGCGCCCGGACCACCAGGGCCGGCGGGCAGACCATCATCTGGATAAAACCACCCAACCGCGCG
>JANOHS010000388.1:0-4024 GCA_031406655.1 Micrococcales bacterium | reverse complement strand
ACCGCGCGGATCTACAAGGGGGTCAAGCTGGCTCGTCGCGCCGAGCGCCGCGACAAGGTGCTGGCCAACGACCGCGCCATCACCGCGCTGACCGCCACCGGCGCCCCTGAGCGGATCGACGACGAGACCCAGGGCCTGCAGCTGGTGTCGAACGCCACCGGCGCTCTGGCCGGGAGGCTCCTGCAGCCTCGCTCCTGCTACACCTGCAAGTCACGGTACGTCGAGGTCGACGCGTTCTACCACCAGCTGTGCCCGCCGTGCGCCGCCCTCAACCGCAGCAAACGGGACCAGCGCACCGACCTCACCGGGCGGCGCGCCCTGCTCACCGGCGGCCGGGCCAAGATCGGGATGTACATCGCGTTGCGGCTGCTGCGCGATGGCGCCCACACGACGATCACGACCCGCTTCCCGGCCGACGCGATCCGCCGGTTCACCGCGATGAAGGACAGCTCCGAGTGGATCCACCGGCTGCGCATCATCGGGATCGACCTGCGCGACCCGGCGCAGGTCGTGGCTCTTGCGGATTCCGTTGCAGCACAAGGGCCGCTGGACATCCTGATCAACAACGCCGCCCAGACGGTACGACGGTCGCCGGGTGCCTACGCCCCGTTGGTGGAGGCCGAGTCCGCGCCCCTGCCCCACGGGCCGCTGCCCGAGATGCTCACCTTCGACCACCTCAGCGACGCCCATCCGGCATCCTTCGTGGGGGCGCTCGCCACCCACCCGACCGCGCACGCGTCAGCGCCACACCTGCTGACCGCCATGGCCCTTCGTGCGGGCTCGGCGACGCCGGCCAAGGTGAAGGCTGGGACCGCGATCGACGCCGGCGGTCTGGTGCCCGACCTGCTCGGGGTCAACAGCTGGACGCAGCACGTGCAGGAGGTGGACGCGCTGGAGCTGCTCGAGGTCCAGCTGTGCAACTCCACGGCGCCCTTCATCCTGATCAGCCGGCTGCGTCCGTCCATGGCTGCCGCCGCGGCGCGTCGAACCTATGTCGTCAACGTCTCGGCGATGGAGGGCCAGTTCAGCCGCAGCTACAAGGGCCCGGGCCATCCGCACACCAACATGGCCAAGGCGGCGCTGAACATGCTCACGCGGACCAGCGCGCAGGAGATGCTCGACACCGACGCCATCCTGATGACCGCGGTGGACACCGGCTGGATCACCGACGAGCGCCCCCACCCGACCAAGATGCGTCTGGCCGAGGAGGGCTTCCACGCCCCCCTGGATCTGGTCGACGGCGCGGCGCGCGTCTACGACCCGATCGTGCAGGGCGAGCTGGGCAGGGACATCTACGGCTGCTTCGTCAAGGACTACGAACCCGCCGACTGGTAGCTCGCTCGCGTGGCTGTCTCCTTGGTCGCCGCGGGAGGAACGCGGGCCGCTGCCCCTGCTCGCCCCGTCGGGTGGCACGGAAGGGACGCGGGCCGCTGGCCCTGCTCGCTGGCTCCCTTGATGGGCTGCGCGGCCCCCATCCCTCCCGCGCCCCGGTTCAGCAGACGTCAGCCGATGTCACGTCGCTGGTAGCCCCAGATCCCCGCCAAGGTCAGCGCAGTGGCAAGGATCGACAGGACCGCCAGCGGCAGGATCTCCAGGCCGGTGCCCGGGAACGGGGGCACGTTGGCGAACGGCGAGATGCGCAGCACCCTGTCGGGGAGCTGCAGGATCGGCCCCAGCTGACCGAGGAAGCCGCAGCCCGCCAACACCCCCCACGCCAAGGCGCTGCGGTCCGGCGCCAGACCGATCAGCGCCATGGTCACCCCGGTCAGGACCCACATCGCCGGGACGAACACGAGAGCTCCGCCCAGCACGCCCCACACCTTGCTCGCGTCCTGGACTGACGCGGCATACGCGCCACCGGCTGAGAGTCCGACCGCGCTCATCAGGATCGGTGGCCCGGCCAGGGCATGCACCAGATGGCTGCCCATGAGCCGCGTCCGGGTCACGGCGGTGCCCAGAACCTGCTCGGCCCGCGTCTCGGTCTCCTCCGAGCGCAGCCGCAGCATCGCCTGCACCGAGTGGATCGTGCCCACGATGGCCATCAGCGGAAGCACCGCGGCGAAGAACGCGTCGATCAGCGACTGCGCGCCACCGAGGCGCCGGATCATCTCCTCGAGCTGGGCGTTTCCCTTGAAGATGTCGAGCACGCCGTTTGCCACCGAACCGATGGCTCCCGCGAAGATCGCGATCCCGATGGTCCAGGCGAGCAACGACCCCCGCTGGAGCCGCCAGGCCAGACCTGCCGCGCTGGACAGCCCTGCCGCGGCACGCTCCGGGCCGAGAGGGGCCGGACGCAACCCCGCGCCGAAGTCACGACGGTCCTCCAGTGCTGCGGCAAGCGCGATCAGGGCGATGCCAACGACCAGCAGTATGCCGAGAGCCCACCACCGCTCGTCGGCGAAGGGCCGCATCTGCTGGGTCCAGCCGATGGGGGAGAGCCAGCTGAGCCACGTGGCTGTGTCCGAGCTGTCCCCGACGGCCCTGAGCAGATATGCCACACCAAGGACCGAGGCGGCCATTCCTCTTGCCGGGCGGGCGTTCTCGCTGATCTGGGCAGTGATCGCACCCACCCCGGCGAACACGATGCCCGACCCTGCGAATCCCAGGCCGAGAGCCATGGAGCCGGCCACCGGCAGGCTCTGAAAGATCAGGCCGATGATGACGATCGCGGCCAGGGTGATGTTCGCGCCGACCGTGACCAGCAGCGCCGCGGCCAGAGGGGCGTGCCGTCCCACCACTCCTGAACGGAGCAGCTCGAGACGCCCGGCCTCTTCCTCGGCGCGGGTGTGCCGGATGACAGTAAGCAGGCTCATCAGGGCGATCACCGCCGCCGCGAAGCCGCCTATCCGCCATGCGGTGAAGCCGCCGGCACTGGTGAGGTCGAACGCTGGCCCGTACAACGCCCGAAGCGACGGGTTGGCGCCCATGGTCGGCCCGATGCTCAGCCGTGACTGCGGTGTGGGATAGAGCGACTCATAGGCTCCAGCGGTGGCCACGACCTGCACGCTGATGAGCACGAGCCAGGCCGGCCACCAGATCCGGTCGCGACGCAGGGCCAGCCGGGTCATCGGCCACAACCCTGCCAGTCTGCCCGCTCGCGTATCGAGCGTGGCGGCTTCTCCGGGCGCCGTCTGGCGAGGGCTGATAACGGTGTTCACGCCGACTTGACCCTGGGGGCGGCTCCCGCGGCATAGTGCCTGAGGAAGAGCGTCTCGAGCGTGGGCGGGGCGCTCAGCAACGTGCCGACCCCGATGGCCGTCAGGCGCTTCAGGAGCTCGTCGAGATGGGCCGTGTCGACCTCGCAGGTCAGCGCTGGGCCATCCGCCACCAGGTCATGCACTCCGGCCATCGTCCCCAGGTCCGAAGGGACTGTCCCGACGAGTACCGCCTCGACGTGGGTGCGGGAGAGGTGTCGAAGCTCGGCGAGGGTTCCGGTCTCGACGGTGTGCCCGTCCTTGATGATGCTGACCCGGTCACAGAGGTGCTCGACCTCGGAGAGGATGTGACTGGAGAGCAGCACGGTCCGCCCTCGGGGCCGCTCCTCCTGGATGCACTCGCGAAACACGCTCTCCATCAACGGATCCAGCCCTGCCGTTGGTTCGTCCAGGATCAGCAGCTCGACGTCCGAGGCCAGTGCCGCCACCAGCGCGACCTTCTGCCGGTTGCCCTTGGAGTACGCCCGGCCCTTCTTGCGCGGGTCGAGGTCGAACCGCTCGAGCAGGGACTTGCGGCGCCGTTCGTCCAGGCCGCCGCGCAGCCGGCCCAGCAGGTCGATAACCTCGCCGCCCGACAGGCTCGGCCACAGGTTGACATCGCCCGGCACGTAGGCCAGACGTCGGTGCAGGCTCGAGGCGTCTCGCCAGGGGTTGCCGCCGAGCAGGGTGGCCTCACCCGCGTCGGGGCGCAACAGCCCGAGCAGGACCCTGATGGTGGTCGACTTGCCGGCGCCGTTGGGTCCCAGGAAACCGTGCACCTCACCGGTCTCGACCTGCAGGTCAAGGTCGTCCAGCGCCCTGGTCGAGCC
>JANOHS010000325.1:0-9924 GCA_031406655.1 Micrococcales bacterium | reverse complement strand
CACACCCGCGTCCCCGGCTCCAAGAGCTGCGAGCATGCCGGCTCCCCCGTCGTTCGTGCCGCTGCCACCGAGCCCGACAACGACTCGGGAAGCACCCCCTGCAACAGCTTCCTCGATTAGCTGCCCCACGCCGTAGGTGCTGGTGACCAGGGGGTTTCGCTCGCCCTCCGCAAGCAGGTGCAGACCGCAGGCCTGAGCCGACTCGAGGTAAGCCGTGCGACGGTCGTCGACGTCAGCGATGAGGATCGCCGCGGGCACCGGTCGCCCGAGCGGGTCGAGAACTGTGACCGGGACTGTCTTCCCGTCGAGTGCGCTGGAGAGGACGTCGAGGAATCCGGGTCCCCCGTCGGACAGCGGCACCAGTGTGAGCTCGTCCCCCGGCGCCCTGCGCCGCCAGCCTTCGGCTATCGCGTCGGCGGCCTGGCCAGCGCTGAGCGTGCCAGTGAAGCAGTCAGGAGCTACAAGAATGCGCACCCGCCCATGCTCTCAGGTCCAACTTCCCGCCAAACCTAGGTCCCTTGGTTTGCGGGGTGGGGAGGGACACGGTCCCTAGGTTTGGGGGGGATAGCCTGCCGGAGTGAGCGTTGCGATCGTTACGGACTCCACGGCATACCTGCCTGTGGATCTGGTGGCGCGCCAAGGCATTCGGGTTGTGCCACTACACGTCGTCCTGGGCGGTCAACAGTTCAGCGAGGGGATCGATGTCACGACCGCCGACGTGGCGGCCGCCCTGCGCAAGTTCACTCCCGTGAGCACGTCGCGCCCGTCGCCGCAGGCTTTCCTGGATGTCTATGAGGAGGCGGCAGCGAACGGCTCCGAAGCGGTCGTCTCCGTGCACATCTCCTCGGACATGTCGGGGACCGTGGAGTCGGCGATGCTCGCGGCCAGCCAGTCACCGATCCCCGTGGAGGTCGTCGACTCCCGGTCGCTGGGCATGGCCATGGGTTACGGGGTGTTGTCCGCAGCAACCGCGGCGCAAGAGGGGCAGGAGGCCAAAGCCGTTGCAGCCATTGCAAAGTCGCGAGCTGCGGCTGCCACAGTCATCTTCTACGTCGACACCCTCGAGTATCTGCGTCGGGGTGGGCGCATCGGCGCCGCCTCGGCCCTGCTCGGCTCGGCGCTGGCCATCAAGCCGTTGCTTGCGCTGGCCGATGGGCACATCACACCGATCGAGAAGGTCCGCACCTCGGTCCGGGCTTTGAACCGGCTGGAGGAGCTGGCGCTGCGGGCAGTCGACGCGGCGGGGGCGTCGGGGGTTGACATCGCAGTCCATCACCTCGACGCGCAGACCCGGGCCGGCGATCTGGTCGACCGGCTACGGACCAGGGCCGCCCCCACCGCGACGGTGGTCCTGGTTGAGCTCGGAGCCGTGGTTGGGGCACACGTCGGTCCCGGCACCATCGCGGTAGCCGTCTCACCGCGAATGCCGGCCGGCCAGGACTGACCATGCCCGAGTCCTGGATCGTGGTCGGGGTGGCGGCCGTCCTCGGATTCTTCGTCGGAGCCGTCAACCCGGCGACCATCATCGCCTCAGTTCGTCACGCTGATCTGCGACAGGGCTCGGGCAACCCCGGAGCGACGAACGTCGGTCGGGTCCTGGGCGTCAGATGGGGCGTTGTCGTCGGTGTGCTCGACGTCTTCAAGGGACTGGTCCCAACCCTTCTGGCGCTGTGGCTGGGCGACCGCTTCACGGCATACGCGGTGGGTCTGGCCGCCGTCCTGGGGCACGTTCTGTCACCTTTCCTGCGCGGACGCGGCGGCAAGGGCGTGGCCACCTCGATGGGCGCGGTCCTGGCGGTATACCCGTTGTTCGCCCCGGTGATGCTCGTGGCCTTCGGGCTCATGCTCTGGCGCACGAGGTCGGTGGCGGGCTCCTCGATCGTGGCCACGGGACTGCTGGGGCTGTATGCCGGGTTGGCGCCGTTACCGGAACCGGTTGCCGCTGGCCGGTGGTGGGGGATCTGCATCGCCCTGGTCGTCATCGCCCGCCATCATGGCAACATTCGCCGATGGGTCCGCCCCGAGCCGGTCTGAGGACCAGGCTTTGACGGAGTTGTACCGGTTAGCGAGCAGCGTCACGTTTTGTCATGGAACGTCATGGACCGTTCGGCCGATCGATACCTGTCCCAACGGGTGGAAATCAGGCCCCGAACCGGCACGGCGTTGACCAAGCCCTTACCAAATCTTTACGCGCCAGCGTAAGTTCCTATATATGAAGCAGTCCTCATAGGACAGCCTTCGGAAAAGAAACAGAGGTTTGGGACATGAGCCTTCTTGAGGGTTTGCGGAATGGGCGGGGTCGGCAGCTAACGGCGTCCGGCCCCTTGCCGCGCCGTTTCCTCAGGTCGCGGTCAGCCGGCCGTCTCTCCCCCGACCGTATTGCCGCCGCGCTCGGAACACCGCCCGCCGCCATACCTGAGGGGGTCCTCTCGCGGTCCGCCGGCCGGCCGGAACCTGTGGTCCAACTGCGTGTTGTCGAACCGCCCTTGGTGCCACTCTTCGTTGTCCCACCGCCGGCGCTCTCACTGCCTGACGGCCCGGACACCGGACGCCATCGCGGGAGGGCCGAGCAGCTGGTGGGCTGGATCCCGCAGCCACCGGCTTCGGCTGATCGGCGCCGGCATGGACGAGCTCCGGGGACCCCGCCCGAGTCCTTGTTTGTTGGTATGGCGCAGGGGCAGCTGACCCCTGAGGTCTCGGTGCACGTCGCCACCGAGAGCGGCCGTCACCGACGGCCGGCTCCGCCGAAGCGAGCCGTGTTTACCGTGCCGGCGGCCCTGCTGGGCGCTGGTGCCAGGTCCCAGCGTCTTGTTGTGGTGGGGGTTGTCGTCCTTCTGATGGCCATGGCTGCCATGTTGGGAGTGCGGGCTGCGTTGTCACGCCCGTTGGCCCACCCGGAGCTTGTCGCCACCACGGCACAGGGCCAGCTCGGCGGGCAGACACTGGAGTCCGGAGCAGTTCAGATCCCATCACCTGCCGGCTTTCGCTGACCGAACGGGGCTTTCACGAGGCCAGAGGGTGAGGGCCCTTTGCTGGCTCACCTGCGCAGCCCCTTGAGCAAAGGTCATGGCCTGAACGTCTACGGCTGTCTAGCGCCACGTCTCAGGGACGAGTCAGCCTTCCTTGGGTCGTCATGATCTGGGCGTTCAAGGGCGTTTCTGACGAGTTGACCCGTTATGGACGCGGTACGCGCATTGTCCTATAACGCCATCGTCCGTTGGGACTAGGGGCGCATCGGCCGAACAGGTCAATCTTTTCCATAAACGGGTGAGGTCTTGACTCCGAATTGACTAGATCTATACCGTTTCTTGAGGGTCTCTTTACCCAGGAGGCTCGAAAAGTGAACCGTCTTCGACCGAAGTCAGGTGTTTGCATCATGAGCATTCTTGGTGGTCGCGCCCCGCACAAGCCAGAGAAAAGGGTTCGCATGAGGCGGCGTCAGGGCGTCAGAGCGATCAGCGTGCTCGCCGTCATCGCCGTCGTCGGCCTGTTCACCGGGGGCCAGGCGGTGGCCACCCAGGGCAATGACGACCAGATCACCTTCTGCCACCGTACCGATTCGGTGACCAACCCCTATCGGGTCATCACGACCGACCCGGCAAGCATCATCAAGCGGGGCCACGACGGACATGAAGGGCTGGTTTTCGACGGCACCAAGGACGAGACGAAGTGGGGCGACATCATCCCAGCCTTCGACTACCCCAAGGTCGGCAAGCACCCGGCGGGGCACTTCGACGGGCTCAACCTCCCGGGCGGACAGTCGTGGCTCGACCGCATGTGCGCGCCAGCCGAGACGCTCCCCGTCAAGGCTCAGCTGACGTTGGTCAAGAAGGTCGTGAACATCGGTGGAGGCGATGCGCACGCGACGGACTGGATGCTGAAGGCTGAAGGACCGGAGAAGACGTTGTCCGGCAAGACCGAAAAGAGCGGTGCGGTCCCTCCAGGGAGCTACACCCTCTCGGAGTTCGGTGGCCCCGATGGGTACACCGCGTCGCCGTGGTCATGCACGAACAAGGTGGTCACCGCCGATGTTGTGACTTTGGCTGCGGGTGACTCGGTGACCTGCACGATCACGAACACGTTCAGCGAGTCGGCCGAGAGTGCTCACCTGACATTGGTCAAGATCGTCGAGAACACCGGTGGAGGCGATGCAGACGCGGAGGACTGGAGGCTAAGAGCTGAAGGACCGACGATGTCCTTGTCCGGCAAGGGCGGAAAGAGCGGGACGGTCCCTCCAGGGAGCTACAGCCTCTCGGAGTCCGGTGGCCCCGATGGGTACAACGCGTCGCCGTGGTCGTGCACCAACAAGGTGGTCACCGCGGGTGTGGTGACGTTGGCCGCCGGTGATTCGGTGACCTGCACGATCACCAACACCTTCGTCCAGAACCCCCGTAAGGCTCAGCTGACCTTGGTCAAGGTCGTTGTGAACGCCGGGGGAGGCACAGCGGCCCTCGAGGACTGGACCTTGACCGCCACCGGATCGACGACGTTGTCGGGCAAGTCCGGAACGAGCGGCTCGCTGGCGGCCGGGAGCTACACCCTGACGGAGTCTGGCCCCACTGGGTACACCGCCTCGCCGTGGTCGTGCATCGACAACGCGCAGACGGCAGTTGCCTCCGTTGAACGGATGGTCGCCTCCAATACTGTGCGGTTGGCCGCGGGTGACTCGGTGACCTGCACGATCACCAACACCTTCCGAATCCCCGACCTCCCCCGGCAACCTCAGCTGACCTTGGTCAAGATCGTCGTGAACACCGGTGGAGGCACAGCGGTCCTCGCGGACTGGACCTTGACCGCTACCGGATCGACAACGTTGTCGGGCAAGTCCGGAACGAGCGGCTCGCTGGCGGCCGGGAGCTACACCCTGACGGAGTCCGGCCCCACCGGGTACAGCGCGTCGGCGTGGTCGTGCACCAACAAGGTGGTCACCGCGAGCGTGGTGACGCTGCTCGCAGGTGACTCGGTGACCTGCACGATCACCAACACCTTCCAGCCCGCTCACCTGACACTTGTCAAGAGTGTCGTCAACGGTCATGGAGGTACCGCGACCCCGGCGGACTGGACGCTTTCAGCGGTCGGACCAGTCACGATCACAGGTGCCTCGGGCTCTGGTGCGGTCACGGCCGCGGCGGTTCCGGCCGGCGGCTTCGTGCTGGCAGAGTCTGGGGACCTTGAGGGTTACACCGCATCGGCGTGGGCGTGCGTTGGCGGCACGCTCAACGGCTCCACCGTCACCCTGGCCGCGGCTGAGAGCGCGACCTGCACCATCACCAACACCGAGGATGCGCCGGCCGTGGTGGACGAGGTACCGGTGGAGGACGAGGTTGTTGAGGTGGCGGGCGTCGGAGCGGTGGCCCCAGTGGTGACTCGTAACGTGCCGAGCCTGGCGTTCACTGGCGTCGAAGGGATGGTCCCGATGAGCCTGTTCGGCCTGCTCGCCCTGGCTCTCGGCACCGCAATGACCGCAGCTGCTCGTCGCGGGGCGCGCGAGTAGTCCAACGGTTCAGTCCGGGCCCGACCCAGTCCCAAGGGTCGGGCCCGGATCCGTTTGTCCACATCGGTATCCCGAGTCGTCCCACCGTCCACAGCACCATCCGGGGCACTGTTACGGCTGTCCCTCCCGCTCATAACGTGCCGGTATGCCGCGCCGTCGCCTCGATCCGCCACCAGCCGACCGCCTCGCCGCGATCCTCGGTATGCCGAATGTCACCTCCCTCGCGAGCGGTTCGCCGCAACCGGCGGGCTGGGTCCCGCAGCGAACGTCGCTGACCCGTGCGACCGTTCGTCCACCGGTGCTGGGGGATGAGCTCGGCGGGCACCAGCCGGTGAGCCCGGCGCAGGTCATCCCGGCGGCCGTCATCCCCGCGAGAGTGGCCGGGGCGGCGATCTTCTCCGGCGGCCGCCATCGGCGTGCGACCGCTCCGAGGCCGGCCATCCTGACCGTGCCGATGGCCTTGCGTGGGGTTCGCGCCCAGCCACGTCGCCTTGCGGTTCTTGGGGTCCTGGTCCTCCTGGTGGCCGCCGCTGTCGTGCTCGGGCTACGCGTCGCCTGGGCACGCTCATCGGCCCAGCCCAAACCGGTTGCCGCCACAGCACATGGCCCGCCGGGTGGGCTCGCGACCAGGACCGTCCCGGCGGCGTTCGCCTCACCCGGGGCCGCGGGTCTGCCGTCTGCCGCAGGGGTCCTGCTGGTCCACGTCGTGGGCCAGGTACGTCGTCCGGGTGTCGTCCGGCTGCCTCCCGGTTCGCGGGTCCAGGACGCGCTCCGGGCCGCGGGCGGATCGACGTCCGCTGCTGACCTCAACCACCTCAACCTGGCCCGTCCCGTCGCCGACGGTGAGCAGATCCTGGTGCCCAGGCCGGGGGAGGACATACCTGTGTCGGGGGTCCCCAGCTCCGCCGGTCAGGGGGCAACCGGTGCGGGCGCAGCGGGCGCTCTGATCGACCTCAACACAGCCGATGCCACCGCTCTGGACTCGTTGCCGGGCGTTGGCCCCGTCATCGCACAGCGAATCCTGGACTGGCGCACCGAACACGGCCGGTTCTCCTCTGTCGACGAGCTCGGCGAGGTCAGTGGTATCGGCGACAAGCTGATGGCCCAGATCGGGCCGAAGGTCAGGGTCTGAATGACCGCCGGGTCAGCTGGTGGAAGGGGCAGCGCCTGGTCAGCGGGGCGGTCAGGACCAGCCGAACCGGCCGGCACGCAAGGTGTCCCCGAGCGACCCGGGATGGATGCTCGGCTCCTCGTTCCGGCTCTGCTCGCCTGGATGGTCGTGGCCGCGATGCTGTCGCTGCGGCCGATGATCCTGACGCTGTGCGCCACCGCGTTCGCCGGGCTTGGTGCGGTCCTCATGCGCCATCGCTGGCGTCGACGTTCCTGGGCCACCAGCGCCGCCATCACTCTCCTCGCGACCGCGCTGTGCCTGGTTGCCACCGCGGCCCGTTCCAGCGTGCGCGAAGCAGGCCTCGTTCCTGGCCTTGCTGCCCAACGAGCCTCGGCGACGATCGAGGCCGTGGTCCTCGCGGACCCCCGGGTGGTGCGGACCAAAGGGGTTCGGCCCACCGAGCTCGTCATCGTCAAGGTGTCGGTCCGGACGGTCGTGGGCAGAGGCCAACGCAGCGAGTCCTCAACGCCGGTCATGGTGTTCGGTGACAAGACCTGGGCGCCGGTGCGGTGGCGCGAGACAGTTCGGGTCAGCGGACGGTTCGACGTCGCTGATCCCGGTGATGACGTGGTGGCGGTCTACAACCCGTCCCGGGCTCCCGAGTCCGTGGGCGAGCCCGGCCTAGTCGCCGACGTCGCCGAGCACGTCCGCTCGGGGCTACGGGACGCGGTGTCGGGGCTGCCGGCCGACGCTCGAGGACTGTTGCCAGGACTGGTGATCGGCGACACGAGCCGGACCCCGCAGTCGCTCACCGATGCGATGCTGACCACCGGTATGACGCACCTCTCCGCCGTCTCCGGAAGCAACGTCGCGGTGGTGCTGGCCGCCGCGATGGGACTGTGTCGGGTGGTCGGTGTCCGTCGTCGTTGGCGCCCCGGCGTGGCCTTGCTGGTGCTGACCGGCTTCGTCATCCTGGCCAGGCCCGAGCCCAGCGTCCTGCGGGCCGCGGTCATGGGCGTCATCGGGTTGCTGGGGCTGAGCACCTCGCGCCGTCGGATGGGCATCCCCGCCCTGTCCGGCGCTGTGCTGATCCTCCTGTGCATCGACCCGTGGCTCTCGAGATCCTTCGGTTTCGCGCTGTCGACGCTGGCCACCCTCGGCCTGCTGCTCTTCGCCCGACCATGGGGTCAGTGGTTCGCCCGTTTCCTGCCGTCGCGTCTCAAGGGGTTTGGTCTCGCGATCGCGATCCCCGTTGCCGCACAGGCGATGTGCGGTCCCGTGGTGGTCCTGCTGCAGGGCTCGGTCACTCTGATCGGCGTCGTCGCCAACCTGCTCGCGGCCCCTCTCGTGGCGCCCGCCACCGTGCTCGGAGTCTCGGCGGCCCTGGTCGCGCTGGTCTCGCACCCGCTGGCGGTCATGCTGGGCTGGCTGGCGGCCCTGCCGACCCTCGGTATCGCCTGGATCGCACGCGCATGCGCAGACATTCCGATGGGCACGCTGCCCTGGCCGGACGGTGCTGTCGGCGCGCTGCTGTTGGCATCGTTGAGCATTGGCCTCCTCTTCACCGGTCCCTGGCTCATCGTGACGATCCGCGAACACCCCATCGCCATGGCCGCTCTTGCGCTCTTGACTCTCGCCTCGACGTGGCCGACCAGCGCCATCGTGTGGCCGGCACCGAGCTGGCGGATGGTGGCCTGCGACGTCGGTCAGGGCGACGGGTTCGTCCTGTCCAGTGGCCACGGCCACGCCGTGGTTGTCGACGCCGGCGGGGATCCCGAGCTCATCGACGGCTGCCTGACCCGACTTCACGTGGAGGTGGTGGATGCCGTTGTCCTGACCCACTTTCATGCCGACCACGTCGACGGCCTTCCCGGCGTCCTGCGCGGCCGCGTTGTCCATCAGATCCTCACCTCTCCGGTGCCTGACCCTGACTTCCAGGTCCGTGAGGTGCTGGGGTGGGCAGCCGCCGCGAGCATCCCGGTGCAGCCGCTCTACCCGGGGGACCAGCTCCGTTGGGGTCCGGTCACGGCTGCCGTCCTCTGGCCCGCTCGCGTGATCCATGAGGGGTCGGTGCCCAACAACGGCAGCGTCGTACTGTCCGTGGTCGTCAGTGGCCTTCGGGTCCTGATGCTCGGCGATGTCGAGACCGGCGCCGCACACCAGGTGCTGCTGGCACTGCGGCGCGACCCAGCACAGGCGGGAACCGGTGGGTATGACGTTCTCAAGGTCGCCCACCATGGCTCCCGCCTGCAGGACCCGACCCTGCTGGCAGAGGTGCGGGCACCGGTGGCACTGATCAGCGTGGGTGCTGACAACACCTATGGCCACCCATCCCCGCAGACCCTGGATCTGTTGCAGGACAATGGTTCTGAAGTGTTCCGGACCGACCAGCGTGGTGACATCGCTGTGTCCCGGGACGGCGCGGGGACCGTCCTCGTCTCGACCCGAGGTCCCTAGGCGGGCTTGGCGTATGCCGCCACTCCCGTGTCCAGCAGGACGCAGGGGACGTCGCCGACGGTCCAGGCGTCGTGTCCGGGTTCGAGGCGGATGACGTCGCCCGGCCCGATGGTCAGCTCAGTACCGTCGTCCGCGCGCACCGTCATCTGTCCGGACAGGCAGATTCCCGTGTGCCTTGTCATGCACGACCCGGTCCCTGCGATCGGCTTGACGTCCTTGGACCACTGCCATCCGGGTTGAAAGGTCCCGGGGGTGCATTCACCGAAGGTGCAACCGGCAGGCCTCCTGGGTGGTCTCAGGCGAGCAGGGCTGTGATGGTCAACAGCACGGGCACCGAAAGAGCCGTCGTGACGAAGATCGAGTCACGCGCCAGGGTCGTCGAACGGCCGTAGCGCGTGGCGTAGACGAAGATGTTCTGGGCGGTGGGCAGCGCCGCGACCACCGTCGCCGCCAACAGCGCGCGACCGTCCAGGTCGAAGAGCCAGCGCGCGGCGGCATACGCCAGAAGCGGCTGCACCAGCAGCTTGAGCACGCTCACGACGGCGAGCTCCGCACGCGACCCACCCTTCAACGGGCGAGGACCCAGTCGCAGCGAGATGCCATATGCCAGAAGGACGCCCGGCACCGCCATACCGGCGATCAAAGCCACCGGCGCGGCCACGGGCTCAGGAACCTGCCAGCCGGCCAGGGAGCAGAGCAGACCCAGGAACGACCCGACCGTGATGGGGTTGCGCAGCGGTTGGGTGACGTAGGCGAACCCTGAAGGGCGATGCTCGGACACGACCGCGTCCAGGACGGCAAAGGCCAGAGGCGTGATCACCAGGAGCTGCATGAGCAGGACGGGGGCGATGAAGGATGCCGT
>JANOHS010000316.1:0-8631 GCA_031406655.1 Micrococcales bacterium | reverse complement strand
CAGTCGTTCCCCCCGGGTCGGGCTGACAGGATTTGTACCTGCGACATCTTCGTCCCAAACGAAGCGCGCTAGCAAGCTGCGCCACAGCCCTCCGCCTTCCGCGTTGTGCCAGCCGGCCGGCAACTCAAAGGGCCGGATGTCGAAACGCGGGACAGCGGGCATTAGGCTAACGCCTCGCAGCACCGTCGCTCGACACGGACGGGCGCTGCACGCGGGCGTAGCTCAATGGTAGAGCCCCAGTCTTCCAAACTGACTACGCGAGTTCGATTCTCGTCGCCCGCTCCATCACGACCGCATCACGACCGCATCACGACCGCAGGACACGATCGACGGCGAGCCGGCGAGCCGGATTATCAACGCCAGCTCCGCGGTTGTCCTCGTTGTCATAGTTGCCCCCTCCCCTGAAGTGACCCGAATGAACCAGAACCCGACGAAGCTGACATCGAGCAAGCGCCCGGCGTGCGTGGGCGAGGACCCGGAGCTGTTCTTCCCCGACGGCAACAACGGCGCCGCGGTTGCCCAGGCTGAACAGGCAAAGGCGGTCTGCGGTCGCTGTGAGGTCGCAGCGCTGTGCTTGAAGTGGGCCATGGACTCCGGCCAGGACTACGGGGTATGGGGCGGGACGACCGAAGGCGAACGGCGGGCTCTCAGGAGTCGCAGTGGTCGAGTGCGGCGAGCCAGCTGATCGTCGTCGAGCGGGTCGCCGGTCAGTGTGGTGAGCTCGTGCTACTACGCCGCGACGGTCACTACGAGATCGTGGCCAACGGTGTCTTCCTCATGGACACCCGGGGTGGCACGTCCGAACGACTCCTCGTGACCGCGGCGGCCGGCCGCATGCCACCGCCGGGCCGAATGCTGATCGGCGGCCTGGGCGTGGGGTTCTCACTGGCGGCGGCCCTCGCTCATCCCGGCGTCGGTGAGGTTCACGTCGTCGAGCTCGAGCCGGCGGTGCTGCGGTGGAACCGGGGCCCGTTGGCGCCGGTGAACGGCCACGCCCTGCTTGACCCGCGCGTCCGGACCTACGAGGCCGATGTCGTCGACTGGCTGGGCGACGCGCCCGCCTGCTCACTGGATGCGATCTGCCTGGACGTCGACAACGGACCCGAGTGGCTGGTGACACCCGGCAACGCCCGGCTGTACGGGAAGGACGGGCTACGCACCGCTGCTCGCGCGCTGTCACCGAACGGCGTCCTGACGATCTGGAGCTCAGCGCCCACGCCCGCCTTCGTCGCGCGGATGCGTGAGCACTTCGCGCAGGTGGAGGTCACGGAGGTGACCGCTGAACGGGGCGAGCCGGACGTGGTCGTACGAGGGAGCGTGCCGTTGAGGTCCGGAGCCCCGTAGCCGGTTGCTGCGACCGGGCAGGGCGCGCACTCGGCGACCAACGACCAAGGCCGCGCCATCCGCTATCGGACAAATGACCTGAGGCCGCGCCATCCGCTACTGTGGGAACCGCAACACCCACACGCGTGACCCAGGGAAAGCCGGTCCGAATCCGGCGCTGACCCGCAACCGTAAGGCCGCCTCCCCCGAGGCGGTAAGCCGGAACACCTGGGGATCGCGAGCGGCTCCTTCGTACCGTCGAGGTCTACGGGGCGGAGCCCGGATCACCACGGTCCGAGCACGCCCTCGCTCCGCGCAACTGCGCGGTGCGAGGGCGTTCTTGGTCCAGGGGCGCCGGGTCCCGTCGCGGACCGCTCTCCGAGAGGCACCCCATGTCCCCCCAGCTCACCGCGCGAGGCCGGCTCCGCGCAGCGATCGCGCTGTCCCTTGCGGCCGCCCTGGTCAGCGCCGGATGCGGCTCACCGTCGACCGCCACCACGTCCCCCACCCCCAGCCCGACCACCTCGACCAGCAGCCCGGCCGCACAGCGTGCGGCCGCCTATGTCGTCAGCCAGCTCAAGGACGGCGACCACGTCGAGGGCAAGTTCGGGCCGGACCTCGGTCAGACCTCGGACGTGGCTCTGGGCCTGGTCGCGACGACCGGCCAGAGTGCCGCGCTCGCCAAGGTTCTGGCCTACCTGGAGACCAATGCCGCCTCGTACGTCCATGGCGACCCCGCCACGGGGGAGAAGGTAGGCGCCCACTACGCGGGTCCGACCGGCAAGCTCGCCCTCGTGGCCAAGGTCGCAGGCAAGGACCCGTCCTCGTTCGGCGGTCTCGACCTGGTCGGCGAGCTGCGCGCTCTGATGGACGACAAGGGCGCCTTCCGCGACGACAGCAAGTTCGGCGACTTCTCCAACCCGCTGGGTCAGGCCCTCGACATCCTGGCGCTGGAGCGTGGCACGCCTGACGGCGCTCCGCAGAACGCGGTCGACCACCTCCTCACCGCCCAGTGCGCCGACGGCGGGTTCGCCGACGCGTTCCCCAAGGCCGGGGCGAAGTGCGCCGCCACACCGGACGCGACGGGCCTCGCGCTCCAGGCGCTGGTCGCGGCAGGGGCCGACTGCCCGGCCACCAAGGCCAGCACCTGGCTGACGACCCGCCAGCGGGCTGACGGCTCCTTCGGCGACGGCACGGTCGACGCGTCGAAGCCGGACGCCGGCAACGTGAACAGCACGGCATACGCCGCCCTCGGGCTCGTTGCGGCAGGGCAGGACACGGCGAAGGTCGTGGAGTACCTGGGATCGGTCCAGAACCCCGATGGCGGCCTGGCCATCAAGCCCGGCAGCGCCGACAAGAAGAGCAACGTCCTGGCCACCGCGCAGGCACTGGATGCGCTCGCCGGCTCCTCCCTGCTGAGCATCGGGTCGTCCCCGCTCACACCCAAAGCACTGGCGTGTGCACAGACCCCCACGGCCACATGAGGACCGGAGCAGCGCGAGTGCTCGCACTGGTTGCCGCGATCGTGGCCTCCGGTGCCGGCGCACTCACGCTTGCTCCCTCCGCCCAGGCAGCAGGGTGCGACCAGGTCAGCGGGGTGACGGTCGTCGTCGACTTCGGCGAACCCGGTGACACCTCGCTGGGTTGCGCCACCGGCGATCCCACCACCGGCCTCGAGGCACTGACGAGGTCAGGCCATGGCTACACCTTCCTGCCGCGGCAGCCCGGGTTCGTCTGCACGATCGACGCGAGGCCGGACCCCTGCAACAACGGCCCGGCCAGCGCGTACTGGTCGTACTGGCATGCCAAGCCCGGCGGTTCGTGGAGCTATGCCACCCTGGGTGCCTCCTCGCACAACCCCGAGCCGGGCAGCATTGAGGGCTGGTCCTTCGGAGTCGGCAAGCCGCCCGGCGTCACCGTCAGCGATACCTTGGCCACCACCGGTCCCACGCCACCGCCTTCGGCCACCCGCGACCTCCCGCCAGAGCGCGGCAGCGGCCTGGGCGGTCTGGCACTGGGGGTCGGTCTCGTCGTCCCGATCGGGGCAGCCGCCGGGTACCTTGCCTGGCGCCGACGGCACGTGAGCAGCTGAGCGAGAAGGACCAGAGATGACATCGACGCTGACGGGCAGGGGGTCCCCTAGTGGGGGTTCCCCTGCCCGGGCGTCGGTACGCGAGCGCACCCGCAGGCTACCGCGCGGGCTCCATCCGGGCGCCTGGTGGCTGTGGGCCATCGGCCTGGCGGTTGCCGCGAGCCGCACGACCAACCCGCTCCTGCTTGCCCTGGTGCTGGCCGTCGTATCCGTCGTGGTCGTCGCGCGCCGCAGCGACTCGCCCTGGGCCCGCGCCTACAAGCTGTACCTCCTGCTCGGAGCGGTGGTCATCGTGCTGCGGGTGCTGCTTCACCTCGCCGTGGGCTTCAAGTACGGCGACCATGTCCTGCTCCGGCTGCCCGAGGTGCCGCTGCCCGCCTGGGCCGCCGGGATCGAGGTCGGCGGGACCGTCTACCTCGAGGGGCTGCTCGACGCGCTCTTCCAGGGGCTGCGGCTGGCCACGCTGATCGTGTGCATCGGCGCGGCCAACGCCCTGGCCAACCCCAAGCGCCTGCTGCGCGCGCTCCCTGGCGCCCTGCACGAGATCGGGGTGGCCGTGGTCGTCTCGCTGAGCGTGGCACCGCAGCTGGCCGACAGCGTGCACCGGGTACGCCGGGCACGTCGCCTGCGCGGCGACACCGCCCGTGGCATCCGGGCCGTGGGGCGCATCGCCATGCCGGTGCTGCAGGACGCCCTCGACCGCTCGATCCTGCTGGCCGCGGCCATGGACTCCCGCGGCTACGGGCGCAGCGTCCAGGCCTCGCCGCTGGTCCGTCGCGCGACCGGTGCCCTCGTTCTCACCGGTCTGATGGCCGTTTGCGTCGGCACCTACGGCCTGCTGGCCGCGCCGTCAGCCACGGTGCTCGGCGTTCCCGCGCTGCTCACCGGGCTGGTGCTCGCCGCGGCCGGGCTGTGGGTCGGCGGCAGGAGCGTCCGGCGCAGCACCTACCGGCCCGACCCGTGGCGGGCACCGGAGTGGGCGACCGTCGCGTGCGGCCTGGCTGGCGTGGCCGCGATGCTGCTCGTGGGCCAGAGCGACCCCGCCGCGTTGACAGCGCCGCTGCAACCACTCGCCATACCGGCGCTGCCTCTTGTGGCGGCTGCCGGCATCCTCGCGGCCGGCCTGGCTGCCGTCGTCGCCCCCGTGCCACAGGCCACCGCCCCGGCGCCGGTACCGCCGTCCGGCAACGAACCAGCAGGTATGGGGACGCACCGATGAGCGCGGCCATCGTCTTCGAGCGGGTGAGCATCACGTACCCCGACGCCCCGCGCCCGGCACTGACGGCGGTCGACCTCGCGGTGGACGAGGGCGAGCTGTGCCTCGTGGTCGGGCCCACCGGTTCGGGCAAGTCGACCCTGCTCGGGGCGGTCAACGGGCTGGTCCCCCACTTCACCGGCGGCACCCTCCAGGGATCGGTCCGGGTGCTCGGCCGCGACACCCGCGAGCACCGGCCACGGGACCTGGCCGACATCGTCGGCGTGGTCGGCCAGAACCCCCTCGCCGGCTTCGTCACCGACACCGTCGAGGAGGAGCTCGCCTACGGCATGGAGCAGCTGGCCCTGGCCCCGGACGTCATGCGCAAACGGGTCGAGGAGACGCTGGACCTGCTAGGCCTGGCCGACCTGCGACACCGGCCCTTGCGCGACCTGTCCGGCGGCCAGCAGCAACGGGTCGCCATCGGCTCGGTACTCACCACGCACCCCCGCGTCCTGGTCCTCGACGAGCCGACGTCGGCGCTGGATCCGACTGCGGCAGAAGAGGTTCTGGCCGCGATCACCCGGCTGGTGCACGACCTCGGGGTCACGGTGCTGCTCGCCGAGCACCGGATCGAGCGCGTCCTGCAGTATGCCGACCGTCTGGTCCACGTCAGCCCCGACGGCCGCGTCGAGTCCGGGTCCCCGGCCCAGCTCATGGCGACCTCGTCCGTCGCACCTCCCGTGGTCGAGCTCGGTCGCCTCGCCGGGTGGACGCCGCTGCCGCTATCCGTGCGCGACGCCCGCCGCCTGGTGGCACCCCTGCGCGACCGGCTGAACGGCTCGGCCCCACGACCCACCAGCCGGCGGCCTGCCGTGGATGGACGCGCTGCCGCGCTGCAGGCGCACGGGATCGTGGTGCGGTACGGCGATCTGGTCGCTGTCGGCGGCGTCGACCTTACCCTGCGCGCGGGCGAGGTGACGGCGCTGATGGGGCGCAACGGCTCGGGCAAGTCCTCGCTGCTCTGGGCCCTGCAGGGCTCCGGACGCCGTGACCGTGGCCGCGTGGAAGTGGTGGCCGACGGGCCAGCCCCGGTGGCAGCTCAACCCGTTGCCCTCGACCCGGCCAGGCTCGACCCGGCCAGGCTCGACCCGGCGCTCGGCCGGCGGCTGGTCGGCCTCGTCCCGCAGGAGCCCGGCGACCTGCTCTACCTGGACACCGTTGTGGGAGAGTGCGATCGGGCCGACATCGAGAGCAGCGCCGCTCCCGGCACCTGCGCCGGTCTGCTGGAGCGGATCGCGCCCGGCATCGACCCCGGCCAGCACCCCCGGGACCTGTCGGAGGGCCAACGGCTCGCGCTCGTCCTGGCCGTCCAGCTCAGCGCCGACCCCGCCGTGCTGCTGCTCGACGAGCCCACCCGCGGGCTCGACTACGGCGCAAAGCGGCGGCTGCGTGACGTCGTACACGAGCTCGCCGACCGGGGTCGCGCCGTCCTGCTGTCCACCCACGACGTGGAGTTCGTCGCCGATACCGCCGATCGTGTGGTTGTGCTGGCCGAGGGCGAGATGGTCGCGGACGGCCCGACCGCTGACGTCATCGTCTCCTCCCCCGCATTCGCGCCACAGGTCGCCAAGATCCTTTCGCCGCAACCCTGGCTGACGGTCCGGGACGTGCGGGCCGCCCTGGCCGGGCACGCGTCAACGGCTGGACCGCTGCCGTGAGCACGCCGACGAGGAGCACGCCGACGAGGAGCACGGCGACTGGAAGCATGACGCCGAGCAGCACGACGACCAGCGGGCGGGTCCGCGCGATCACAATGCGACCGCGTTCGACGGCCGCCGTCATCCTGATGTCGGCGGTCGGTGTGGCGGCGTTCACCTGGCCGCTGCTCGTCGACCCCGGGGCAGGGCTGGCGCACTCCAGTGACGCACCGCTGCTCTTCGCGATGCTCTTGCCGTTGCTGCTCGGTGTCGTCCTGGCCGAGGTCGGCGAGGGCGGTCTGGATGTCAAGGCCGTGGCCATGCTCGGCGTGCTCTCAGCGGTCGGCGCAGCGCTGCGACCGCTCGGAGCGGGGACCGCCGGCCTCGAGACGGTGTTCTTCCTGCTCATCCTGGCCGGGCGGGTGTTCGGCGCCGGATTCGGCTTCGTGCTCGGCGCCACCACGCTCGGCACCTCGGCACTGCTGACCGGTGGCGTCGGGCCGTGGCTGCCGTTCCAGATGCTCGCGGCCGCCTGGGTGGGGCTGGGGGCAGGTCTGCTCCCAGCCGTCCGGGGGCGGGCCGAGCTCGCCCTGCTGGCGGCATACGGCGGGCTCAGCGCGCTGGCCTATGGCGTCCTGCTCAACCTGACGTTCTGGCCGTTCACCGTCGGCGCAGGCACCCAGCTCTCGTTCGTGCCGGGCGCAGACCTGCTCACCAACCTGCACCATTTCCTGCTGTTCTCGGTGGCGACCTCGCTGGGCTGGGACCTCGGACGCGTGCTGACCAACGTCGTGCTCATCCTGCTGACCGGGCGGGCGGTGCTCGGCGCGCTGCGGCGTACCGCCCGGCGTGCCGCGTTCACCTCGAGCTGACCTTCGATGCGAGCCGACCTTCGAGGCGGCTGAGCGGCTCCTCGCCGGTGTTCACATACCGAGACATTCCGCAGGCCCAGGATTACGCGAGACCAGTCGCGTGGTTGACCTACCCATGACCGCAAATCCGCGCTTTCCCCGGGTCGTCGATGACGTGACCGTTCGACTCATCGCCGCCGTCGTGCTGGTCCTGGCCACTGCCGCCCTGGCCCTGAGCCAGTGGTGGATCTACGCACTGCTGGCCGTGGACTTCACCCTGCGGGCGGCGTTCGGCCCCTAGGCCAGCCCCATCGCGCAGGGGGTCCAGCGTTTCGTGCGGCCGCGGGTCGCTGAGCCCAAGCGTCCGACCGCGGGACCGCCCAAGCGCTTCGCCGCCGCGATCGGCGCCGTGCTGACCTCTGCCGCCGCGATCCTGTGGGCCCTGGGTGTCGCGGCCCCGGTCGTGGTCACTATCGGCGCCATCATGGTCCTCTTCCCCGCTCTCGAGGCGATCCTGGGGATCTGCGTGGGGTGCAAGGTGTTCGCTGTCCTGATGAAGCTCGGGGTCGTGCCCGAGGAGATCTGCCTGGAGTGCGCCGACATCAGCCTGCGCCAGCGCCAGGTCCCCGAGACTGCCTGAGGCCCCGGCGGCGCCAGAGTCTCAGTGGAGCCAGATGAGCTTCAGCGGCGCCAGATCAGGACGACGGCCCGGTCGTCGGTCTCGCCGGCCAGCGCCGCGGCGCTGATCCGTGCCGCGCCACCGGTGAAGCCACGTGACACCAGGCGTTCCGCAGCGCCGAGCATCCGGTCGATACCGAGGTTCAGGTCGCGGGTGCGGGTCTCGATGACACCGTCGGTGTAGAGCAGCAAGGCGTCGCCACGATCCAGCCGGCCGAAGGTCCGGGGGAACTCGGGACGCTCCAGGACACCGAGCAGGGGGCCGTTCTCCGCGTCCAGGATCTGCCACAGGCCAGAGCCGGCCGAGAACTTCACTGCCGGAGGATGACCGGCACCACCCAGCGAGAACCGGCCGGTCTCGAGCTCCAGCGCCACGTAGATCGCCGTGGCGAAGCCCTCGCCCCAGTCCTGGCGGAGCAGATAGGAGTTGGCTGCGCCCAGGAAGTCGGCCGGCTCCATCGCGCCGAGCAGCCCGCCGAAGGCCCCCGACAGCAGCAGGGCCCGCGTGCCCGCGTTGATACCCTTGCCCGAGACGTCCACCAGGGCGACCTCGAGCAGGTCACCGGTGTTCGAGCGGTTGGCCACCACGAAGTCGCCGGAGAAGGACTCGCCATAGGCTGACTCCAGGGAGACCTCCGCATGCCACGGCTGGGGCAGCGCGGGCAGCTCTCCGTGGGCGCGCAGCCGATCGCGCAGGTCGACCAGCATCGACTCCCCCAGCGTCCCTTGCACCCCCAACCGGGCGCGGGAGACCGACAACCAGGTCATCATTGTCGCCACCACGACCATGAC
>JANOHS010000275.1:0-3305 GCA_031406655.1 Micrococcales bacterium | reverse complement strand
AATACCGTTGCGGCGCAAGAACATCGCCGCGGCTATGCCGGCCGGACCGGCACCGATGATGGCCGCCTTCCGGTCGGTGAGCAGCGCGGGCGGCTGCATTGCCTTGATGAAGGCGTCCTGGGCGCCGTCGGCAGCAGCGAGCTTCACCGCGCGCATGTCGATGGCCTGGTCGATGTCCAGGCGGGTGCAGTGATCGCGGCACGGCTCCGAGCACAACACGCCGAGGACCGTCGGAGCCGTGTTGTCGAAGGCGATCACGTCGAACGCCTTGGTGAGCTCGCCGGCCGCGGTGAGCTTGAGGTACTCGGGGATGCGCTGCTCGATCGGGCAGCCGCCGTCCTCGCACGGAGCCTTGTAGCAGTCCGTGAGAGGCAGGGGCGAGTCCGTCTTGCGCGAGCGGATCTTCTCGCGATACCGCTTGTGGTAGCGCTCGTCTGAGAGAACGTTGTCGACCAGCGCCGCGAGGCGGTCGACGTCGATGCCGTGGTAGTCGGTCATGACCTCTGCAGCGAGGCTCGACAGCTGACCGAACCGGGTCACCCCGCCCGGCTTGAGGATGGTCGTCGCGACGGTGACCGGCTGGATTCCGGTGGACAGGATCTCTCTGACGTTGAAGGCGTCGGCCCCGCCGGAGAAGGAGATCGGCAGGCCGCCCTCGAGCTCGCGGGAGAGCTTGAGCGCAAGGGCCAGCGAAAGGGGCAGCAGCGCGCGGCCCGACATGTACATCTCTTCGGAGGGGAGCTCACCGCGGCGCACGTCGACGGGGAAGGTGTTCGTGAGCTTGATGCCGAACGACAGGCCCTGCTCGTCCGCCAATGCGGTGAGGCGACGGAACATCTGGATGGCCTCTGCGTACTGGAGGTCCTCGGTGAAGTGGTGCTGGTCGAAGGAGACGTAGTCATAGCCGAGTCGGTCGAGGCAGTCCCGGGCGAACTCGTAGCCGAGCAGGGTCGGGTTGCATTTCACGAACGTGTAGAGGTGCTTCTCCGTGAGCAGATGCATGGCGATCCGCTCGATCTCGTCGGCCGGGCACCCGTGCATCGTCGACAAAGTGACTGATCTGCTGACCTGGGGACTCAGGGTGTCGAGGTCTTCACGCGTGAAGTGGGTGAGCTCTCCGAGATGCGCCTCGATCCAGGCCCGGCACTCCCGGAAGATGGGCGTGCCCGAGGCGTCGACCATGGTGTCGATGAAGGAGCTGACCTTGTCACCCTTGATCCCCTCGAGGTCATAGCCGACGCTGATGTTGAACCCCACCTCGTCGACAGTGCCGAGGCCCAGCTCCTTGCCGAGCACCGCGATCGCGAAGTAGGCCTTGACGTACTCGTCGTACGCCTCGGCAACGGTGAGCTCGGTGGACCACTCGCAGTTGTAGCCCTCGTCCTCGACCTGGATGCAGGGCTTGGGGACGGCCTTGCGCAGCTCCTCGCCGTCGATCTTCTGGACGGTCTTCAGCTCCATGAACCGGGCGCCGGCCAGGTAGGCGACAAGGATGTTGTTGGCCAGCTGGGTCTGGGGGCCCGCAGCGGGGCCGACGGGTGATGCCAGCCGGTCGCCGAACGAGTCCGTGATGAGACGACCGGGCTCGGGGTGCCAGAACTGGTTCGCCTTCACCCCGAAGATCGAACCGTCAAGTCGAAGCTCTGCCAGAGCCCACGTCATCAGGTGGTCAAAGGAAAGTGGTCGCATCAGGTCGCCCACGCGAAATCCTTCCCACTTTCCTGCCGGCGCCGAACGGGTGCAACTGCAGACTATGCGCGTCCGTCCCGGATCCGACGTGTCTACCCCCGGTGTATCCAATGTCTACCCTCCGACGGATGGTGCCCTCAACCAGGTGAACGAGACCATGACCCCCAAGTGCGACGTGACGAAGGGGTTGGTCAAGGATGGCGAACCGGATCCTTGGCCTTTCGCGCAGCGGAGCGGCCGACGCGCGGCGCTGGTTCTTCCGCCTTGTGGCCGTCGGGATGGGCGTTCTGGTCGGCGTCGTGGTCTTCACCTTCGGCTACGGGAACGGCTCGGCCTATCTCTCGAGTGATCCCGTCGGGTGTATCAACTGCCATGTGATGCGCGAGAACTATGCCGGCTGGCTCAAGTCGAGCCACGGCAAGGTCGCCACCTGCAATGACTGCCACGCGCCGCACGACTTCGTGGGCAAGTGGATGACCAAGGCGGTCAACGGCTGGAACCACAGCCTCGCCTTCACCACCGGGCGGTTCCCTGACGACATCCAGATCAGGGACCACAACCTGCGGGTCACCGAGGAGGCGTGCCTGTTCTGCCACGCGTCCGTGGTCGAGGGCATCCAGGCAACCCGCCCGCACGACCAGAAGATCTCCTGCGTCAAATGCCACAACAATGTCGGACACCTGAGGTGATGGCCATGAATTCAGACGCCAAGGAACCAGAGCGCCCGTCGAACGCGAAGCCGAAGCGCAGAACGGGGCGCCTGGTCCTCGGCGCCCTGCTGACCGTGCTCCTGACGGTGGGCACTCTTGCCCTGCTCCTCAACATCTTCGAACGCAAGCAGGAGGCCCGGGACACATCCTTCCGCGTGGTCGAGCTGGACGACAACACGGATGACCCTGCGGTCTGGGGCAAGAACTTCCCCATCCAGTACGACCTGTACCAGCGAACCGTCGACCAGGTGCGCACCCGTTACGGCGGGTCTGAGGCCCTGCCCCGGACCCCCAGCAGCGCCGATCCGCGCAGCGTCGTGTCGCAGAGCAAGCTCGCGGAAGACCCTCGGCTGGTCACGATGTGGTCCGGGTACGCGTTCGCCACCGACTTCCGCGAGGAGCGCGGCCACGCCTACGCACTCGTGGACCAGCGGGACACCAGGCGGGTGACCGAGTTCAAGCAGCCTGGCGCCTGCCTCAACTGCCACGCGTCCACGTACGTGTTGATGAAGAAGCTCGGCAAGGGCGACCTCAAGGCCGGCTTCGACCAGATCAACAAGATGACCTACCAGCAGGCCACCGCCCAGGTGAAGCACCCCGTCTCATGCATCGACTGCCACGACCCGAAGACGATGGCGCTTCGGATCACCCGCCCCGCGTTCATGGAGGGCATCAAGGCGTTCAAGGCCTCCCAGGGCATCAAGGACTACGACGTCAACCGTGACGCCACCGCGCAGGAGAAGCGCTCCTATGTGTGCGGCCAGTGCCACGTCGAGTACTACTTCAAGGGCCCGGAGAAGACCCTGACCTTCCCGTGGAGCAAGGGCCTGACGGTGTACGACGCGCTGGCCTACTACGACGAGGTCAAGTTCAAGGACTTCACCCACAAGCTCACGGGCGCCAACG
>JANOHS010000237.1:0-8458 GCA_031406655.1 Micrococcales bacterium | reverse complement strand
ATGGCGTCAAAACCGTTGCGGAGGAGGGTGGGCTGATGGCGGACGTGGTTCTGGTCACCGGCGTGTCCCGCTATCTCGGCGGACGGTTCGCGCGCCTGCTCACGGCCCAGCCCGGCATCAAACGGGTCATCGGCGTCGACGCCATACCCGGCGCTGGGCACGATCCTAGCCAGAGCATCAAGAAGGCCCGCCACCGATGTGACGGGCCCGCATGAAGCTGTGAGCTACTTCTTGTTGCGACGCTGGTGCCGCGTCTTGCGAAGCAGCTTGCGATGCTTCTTCTTCGCCATCCGCTTGCGGCGCTTCTTGATGACTGAGCCCATAAGTGTCCTTGCCTTCACGCCTCATAGATGGGTGGTGCGGGGTTTGCTGCGAACTGGTGTGTCAGCGCGCGCTGTTGGTGTCACGAGCGTTAGCCGGCACGAACCTCCGCGCCACGCCGAACCTTCCGCGACAGCGTACCGCCCCCGCTTGTCCCTGCCCAAACCCCGGCCTGGTGCCTGCTCAGGCGGTGTCTATGAAAGCAGCCCGTAGGTAGTCGTGCACCGCGCTCTCGGGGACCCTGAAGGACCGACCGACCCGAACGGCCGGGAGCTCGCCACTGTGGACCAGGCGGTAGACCGTCATCTTCGACACGCGCATGAGCGAGGCGACCTCGGCGACGGTGACGAACCGTACCTCGGCCAGGCGATCCTGAGCCATCGTGCACCTCGTTCTCTACACGCGACGTGGCGCCGGGCTTGCGTCCGGCAGACCTCCACGTACGTGCAAGAGTAACGATAGGGGCTGAAGTGACTCGTGGGGAAGCCGAATGGGCAAAGTTGGCAGATTGTCCAGTCGACACGCCGGGCACCCGCTGCTCAGTCGAACCAGACACCCAGGCCGTGGCTGGGGAACACGGCCTCCCGGGTAGCCATCACCGCCCGGTCCACCGCGTCCTCGGGGTCGTAGCCGACCTCCCAGGATCGCCACCACATCCGCCCGCCCTCGGCCACGCCGTCGCCCATGTGGGTAGGTCCCGGGCGCCCACAGCACTGCTGGACATGGTCCCGCCATTCCTGGGGCACCTCGGCGTCGAGCGGGATCGGTCGATGGGCGGCAATCGCTGTCAGATGCGTCCACGCCAGCGGCACCACGTCAACGAGCTCGTAACCACCGCCGCCGAGGGCCACCCACCTACCGCCGCAGACCTCGTGTGCCAGCTCGTGGATGGACTCGTATGACGTGCGCAGGGCATCCAGGGACAGCGCCAGGTGAGCCAGCGGGTCCTGCATGTGCGAGTCGCAGCCATGCTGGCTCACCAGGATCTCGGGGTTGAACGCACGCAGCAGGGAGGGCACCACCGAGTGGAACGCCCGCAGCCACTTCGCGTCGCCGGTGCCGGGGGGCAGCGCCACGTTGACGGCGGTGCCGGGCGCACCCGGTCCGCCGGTGTCAGTGGGGAAACCCGTTCCGGGGAACAACACCCGACCGGTCTCGTGCAGCGAGATGGTGAGCACCCGCGGGTCGTCCCAGAAGATCCGCTCGACGCCGTCGCCGTGATGGACGTCCACGTCGAGATAGGCGACGCGGGTGGCGCCGTTGTCCAACAGCCACTGGATGGCCACCGCGCAGTCGTTGTAGATGCAGAACCCTGATGCCCTGTCCGGCATGGCATGGTGCAGCCCACCGCAGAAGTTGACCCCGTGCTCGGTCTCGCCCCGCCAGACGGCCCGGGCCATGTCCAGGGAACCGGCCGCGATACGGGCGCTGACCTCATGCATCCCGACGAAGGCGGGATCGTCCTCGGTGCCCAGGCCTCGGGACACGTCAGCCTCGCCGGGGTCGACCGAGGCGCGGTGAACCGCCGCCACGTAGTCGACGTCGTGGACGCTTAGCAGGACGTCGTCGTGGGGAACGGGCGGGTTGACGACCTCGACGTCGGGTCCGTCCAAGAGCCCGAAGGCGCCACACAACCGGGCGGTCAGATCCAGTCGCAGCGGATTCATGGGGTGCTCCGACCCGAAGTCGTAGTCCATGAAACTCTGGTCCCAAACCACGTGCGCCTGTGTTGGCATGATGGCACGCTACCGGCAGGCCGCCCTTGCGGACGACCTGGTGAACCTTGTTGCCTCACGGAGGACCCATGGCCAAGAGCCGCTTGTACGAAGAAGACGTCCTGGTCATCGGACTCGGGCGATTCGGTGCCGAGGCCGCCCTCGAGCTGCATCGGCTCGGGCACAAGGTCGTCGCGATCGAGAAGAAGCCGCACCTGGCCGAGAGCTTCACGGGTCAGCTCGGCAGGGTCATCCTCGGCGACTCCTGCGAGCCCCAGGCCATAGAGGCCTGTCGCGCGAGCACCTTCAAGCTTGCTGTGATCGGCATCGGCTCGTCGATCGAGGCTTCGGTGCTCACCGCCGGCAACCTGATCGACGCCGGGGTCTCGTCGATCTGGGCCAAGGCCGTCAGCCTCGAGCACGCCCGGATCCTCGAGCGGATCGGGGTGCACCACGTCGTCCGGCCCGAGTCCGACGCAGGCCGGCGGGTGGCGCACCTCGTCAACGGAAAGCTGCAGGACTACATCGCCTTCGACGACGGCTTCGCCATCGTCAAGATGGCCCCGCCACGGGAGACGATCGGGTTCACGCTGGCTCAGAGCCAGCTCCGCAGCAAGTACGGCGTGACCGTTGTCGGCGTGAAGGCACCCGGCGAGAACTTCACCAACGCCGTTCCCGAGACCAAGGTGACGGCCCAGCACACGCTCATCGTCAGTGGCCCCAGCGAGCTCCTCGAGGCGCTGGCCAACCGACCGTGACCGGTGCTGGCAGTGGTCAGCGAATGCTCGTGCTCGGCACCGAGCCCGGGTATACGCCCAGAGGCAGGACCATCACCATCTCCTCGGCGCCGTCCTCCTCGCTGGCGACCCGCATCGGCCGGCGGGTGGAGCCGGGACGAAAACCGAAGCTGCTGGCGAAGGCCACCGCCCGGCCGTTGTCGGTGCCGACCCAGTAGGACAGGTGGCTGCGTCCATCCCGGAGGGCCTGCTCGGCTCCCGCTTCGACCAGCTTCCAGGCGACCCCGGTGCCACGTGCCTGCGGTGGGACCCACAGGCCGAACAGCTCGGCGGTGTGGGCATACGGCTCCTCCCCCTGCCCCAGGCTGACCACGCCCACCACGGATCCGTCGCGTTCGGCGACCAGCCGGCGTGACCGGCGGACGCGATCGCGCCACCTCTCCTCGCCGAAGCTCTCTTCCTGAGCCCGACTGGCGACGAAGGCTTCGGGCGAGTCCTGCAGGGCCGCCAGCCGAACGGCGCGGTAGACCGGCCAGTCATCCTCGCCGAGGGCTCGCACCGTGATCTCGCTCATGGCAACACCATGTCACCCCAGCACCATGGCGCGAAAGGCTGGGATCAGGAACGGTGGTGGAGCCTGAGCTCCATCTCGACCTCGACGACGCCCTCCTCATGCGGATAGGGCAGGGTGCGACCGGTCGGGACGAAGCCTGCCCGTTCGTAGAGGCGGCTGGCCGTGTCATTGCCGGACACCACGTGAAGGACGATGCGCGACTTGCCGGCGACCCTGGCCTGTTCGACCACGGCGTCGACCAGTGCCCGCCCTACGCCTTCACCACGAAGGCCGGAGTCCACCCACATCCCGTAGAGCGCGCAGTCGCCGGGTTCGGTCAGCCCGTAGTCGGAGTACATCACCGAGCCGGCGGGCATCGTGCCCACCAGGGCGAGGATGACCACGTTGTCCGCCAGGCGCTGCCTCCACAGCTGCTCGTCGAAGGCAGACGCCTCGGCATGGGTGCTGCCGAAGGTCAGGGGCGCGTCCTCCAACATGGCCAGCCTGATCGCGCGGTAGGCCTGCCAGTCGGCGGCGACCAGCCGGCATACGGTGACGGGCTGCCCCTCAGGCACTGCCGGAGGCCAGCTGCTTGGAGCGCTCGGCCGCGGCCTCCATGGCTGTGACAAAAGCCGCCCGTACCTTGTGGTCGTCGAGCTGGCGCAGGGCAGCCATCGTCGTACCGCCCGGGCTGGAAACCTGCTCACGCAACACGGTCGGGTGGGTGCCGGTCTCCTTGAGCATCGTCGCCGCGCCGTAGAGCGTCTGGACAACGAGCTCGGTGGAGGTCGCACGGGGCATGCCCAGCAGCACACCAGCCTCGATCATCGCCTCCACGACATAGAAGATGTATGCCGGTCCGCTGCCACTGATCGCGGTGACGGCGTCCTGGTGCTTCTCGGGGACGCGAAGGACCTTGCCGCAGGAACGCAGGAGCTCCTCGGCCTCGCTCAGGTGCACCTCGTCGCAGTGCTGCCCGGGGCTGATGGCAGCCATGCCCTCGTCAACGAGGGCAGGCGTGTTCGGCATGACGCGGACGACCGCAGTTCCCGCGGGCAGGCGCTCCTCCAGGAACCCGGTCGTGATTCCGGCTGCGAGGCTGACCACCAGGGCGCCGGGACGGACGTGACCACTGATCTCGGCGAGCAGACCGTCCATGTCCTGTGGCTTGACGACCAGGACCACGGTGTCGGCCACCACTGCAGCCTCGATGTTGCCCATCCGGCGCACGCCTGACTTGCTGGCCAGCTCCTCGGCGCGTTCGATGTTGCGGCCGGTGATGACCAGGTCAGCCACATCGCGCCCCGAGCGAATCAGGCCCGAGAGCAGCGTGGAGCCCATGACGCCGGCGCCAAAGATCGCGACGGTCTTCGAGCCGTCGTGCGTGAGCTCCGCCATGGCCAGCCCCCTCAGCTCTTGGTCATCAGTGAACGCAGGAAGAAGATCGTGTTGGCCGGACGCTCAGCCATCCGGCGGATGAGGTAGCCGTACCACTCCTGGCCGTAGGGGATGTAGACCCGCATCCGGTCCCCGCGGTCGGCGATCCGCTTCTGCTCCTCGGGACGGATGCCGTAGAGCATCTGGTACTCGTAGGTGTCGGGGGCCCGGTCGTGCTTGTGGGCCAGCGCGCCGGCAATCTCGACCATCCGCGGGTCGTGGCTGGCTACCATCGGGTAGCCCTTGCCTGCCATCAGCACCTTGAGGCACCGGACGAAAGACCGGTCGACCTCGGTCTTGTCCTGGAACGCCACCGACTCGGGCTCCTTGTACGCCCCCTTGCACAGACGGACCCGGCTGCCCTCGTGGGCGAGGTCGCGACAGTCCGCCTCGGTGCGATGGAGGTACGTCTGGAGCACCGCACCCACGGACGGGAAGTCCTGACGCAGCTCGCGCAGCGCCTCCAGCGTCATGTCGGTGGTCGTGTGGTCCTCCATGTCGAGGGTGACCGTGGTGCCCGCATCGGCCGCGGCCTGGGCGATCTCGCGAGCGTGATCCATCGCGATCTTGACGCCGTCGACGGGCAGGGACTGGCCGAGGGCGCTCAGCTTGAGGCTGACCTCCGCCTTGCCTCCCTCGGTCAGTCCGGCCTCGCTCAGTGCCGACAGCAGCTTCAGATAGGCGTCGCGGGTGTCCTGCGCCTGCCGAAGGTCGGAGGTGTCCTCGCCGAGGTGGTCGATCGTGCACATCCGGCCGGTGAGGTCGAGCGCGCCTGCCGCGTAGACGGCGTCAGCGGTGGCGTCCCCCGCCACGAACCGCCGCACGACGTCCCTGCTCATCGGAGCCGATTCGACCAGGCCGCGCACGCGCCCGCTCTTGGACAGCTGCAGCATTCCCTGACGCAGCACACCGCTTGCATTCAACACAGTTTCCTCCGTAGCCGTCCTTCGAGTCGGCACAAGGCTATTCCCCTCCGCTCGCCGGCCTGACGGCGCTTCCCCCTGTGCGGTGGAGACGTCCTCAGGGGGTGCGGCGCCTGAGCGTGAGCGAGCCGAGCGCGATGGCTGCCACCGCAAAGGCCGCAACGATCGCAACGTCGATGCCCACGTCGCCGGCTGCGTCGACCTGGGTCGTCAGGGTGCGCATGGCGTCGACGGCATACGAGAGCGGCAGGACGCCGGAGACCAGCTCCAGCGCCCGGGGCAGGCCCTCACGCGGGACCAGCAGCCCGCACAGCAGGAACTGCGGCAGCACGAAGGCTGGCATGAACTGGACGGCCTGGAACTCCGTGCGCGCGAAAGCACTGACGAACAACCCGGTTGCGGTGCCCAGGACGGCGTCGACCACCGCCACCACGACAAGCAGCCAACCAGGCCCGGCGACGTCGAGCCCGAACACCCAGATGGCGAATCCTGTTGCCACCAGGGCTTGCGCGATCGCCAACGCACCGAATGCCAGGGCGTAACCGGCGAGGAAGTCACCCTTGCCCAGCGGCGTCGAGAGCAGGCGTTCGAGCGTCCCGCTCGACCTCTCGCGCAACGTCGTGACGCTGGTGACCAGGAACATCACGACGAAGGGGAAGACCCCCAGCAACGGCGCGCCGATCCGGTCGAACACGGGGGTGCCGCTGAAGATCCAGGCCAGCAGCCCGATCAGCACGACAGGCACCACGAGCAGCATCGCCACGGTGCGGTGGTCGGCACGGATCTGCCGCAGCACCCGCCCCGCGGTCGCGAGAGTGAGCCGGGGGCTCATGCCGATACCTCCTTCTCGACCAGGGCGAGGAAGGCATGCTCGGCGTCGGACGCCCCGGTGCGGGCGAGCAGGCCCTCAGGAGTGTCATCCGCGAGCAAGTGCCCTTCGCGAAGCAGGAGAAGACGGTCACACCTGATCGCCTCGTCCATGACGTGGCTCGACACCAGAAGCGTGGTGCCGTCCGCGGCCAGACGGTGGAACATCGCCCAGAGGTCGCGACGCAGCACCGGGTCGAGGCCGACCGTGGGCTCGTCGAGAACCAGCAGCTCCGGCGAGCCGACGAGTGCGGCCCCCAGCGAGACGCGCGAACGCTGACCGCCGGAGAGCCGGTCCACCCGCGAGTCGGCATCGGCCCCGAGGTCAACCGCCTCGATGGTTCGTTCGACGGCATCGCGCGCGGCACCCACGAGAGCAGCGAAGTAGGCGAGGTTCGCGCGGACGCTCAGGTCGCCATACACGCTCGGGTCCTGCGTGAGGTAGCCCACGCGCGAGCGCAGCCCGGGTGACCCGGCGGGCTCCCCCAGGACGGTGACGGTGCCGCCCACGACGACCTGGACGCCGACGATCGAGCGCAACAGCGTGGTCTTGCCACCGCCGCTGGGCCCGAGCAGGCCGACGACCTGGCCGCGCGGCACGGCCAGCGAGATGTCAGGGAGCACCTCGCGGGTGCCCCTGATGACGCGCAGGCCATCCACGACGACGGCCGGACCCTGGTCATTCATCATGTGATGAATTTACCCCTGCGCCGGGTCCACGGCAAGCGCCGAACCGTCGACGAGGTACCGCTGGAGGGTCGGGGCCACCAGCGCAACAACCTCTTCGGTCGATGCGCGCACGATCGGCTCGTAGCCGATCACGTATCGCATCATCGCCAGGCCGATCATCTGCGCCGCGGCCATACCGGCCCCAAGGCGCGGCTCCCTCACCCCCGTGGCCGACGCCACCCTTGCGAAGACCTCACGAGCGAGGAACTCGCGCAGCATCCGCGCCGCATCGTCGTTGCTGACGGCCGACCGGATCAGCGCGACGAGCCGCTCACGCCCAAGGGGCGTGTCCCAGATGTCGAAGAAGGCTCTTGCCAGCCGCTCGCCCACCTGCTCACGCGGACCGGCGAGAATCGCGTCGATCAGTGAAGAGGGGTTGACCGGGAAGGAGATCGACTCCACGAACAACGCGGCCTTGCCGTCGAAGTAGTGGTGCACCAGCGCCGGATCCACCTCCGCATGGCGCGCGATGGCGCGCAGCGAGCTGGCGTCGTAACCCTTGCCGGCGAACTCCTCGCGCGCCGCATCGAGGATCGCGGTCCGGGTGTCCTCGCCGGCCGGGCGCCGCCCCCGTCTGGCGCTGCCCGGCTGGCTGGTCGCCCTCGAGGGGGTCAAGGCACGACCGCCGCAGCCAGGTACAGCCGCGCAAAGGCCAGTGCCTCGGCCAGATCTGCCTCACGCTGCTCGTCCGACCGACGTCGGGTGCTGACCTCCACAACGACCGATCCGGAGAACTGTTGCACCGCAAGGGTTTCCAGCAGCTCAGCGCATGGCTGGTTGCCACGGCCCGGCACCAGGTGCTCGTCGCGGGGGGAGCCCAAGCCATCGGCAAGGTGGACGTGGGCGAGCCGAGGCCCCAGAGCCGCTGCCATCGCCAGCGCGTCCGATCCAGCAGTGGCGGTGTGCGAGAGGTCGAGCGTCACGTGGTCGTAGGGCTGTTCGACCGGGTCCCAGTGCGGCAGGTAGGCCTCGACCGAACGGTTTCGCGCCCGCCAGGGAAACATGTTCTCGACGGCCAGAGAGATACCGCAGTCGTCCTCGCGCCGGGCCACCTCGTCGGCGAACGTCCGGGCGTACTCCTTCTGCCAGCGGAACGGCGGATGCATCACCACGGTGGTGGCACCCAGAGCCCCGGCCAGCTCGATGGAGTTGTCCACCTTGGGCCAGGGCTCTGGA
>JANOHS010000231.1:0-9429 GCA_031406655.1 Micrococcales bacterium | reverse complement strand
CCGCAGCCCGATCAGCTGCGGGGGCTTTGGTGCGTAGGAGACCGCACTGGTACTAGTCCCTGGTCCTACGACCATGGTCGCCTCGACACTCCTCCATCGAGAGCGTGACCCTTCTTCTGTCAGCCAGAAAAGAGCGTGAGGAAAGGCCGTCATGAAATCCCAGAAGTCGACGCCACAGGCGGCGCATGGCGCTTCGATGGCTCCATGTAAAGGGGAGGGGGCCGGTGTGACGTCCGAGCAACCTGCAGACGCGGGCGGGGTGTCCCGGCGCACGATCTTGAGGTTGGGGGCGGCTGGGGGGTTTGGCGCCGCGCTGGTTACCGCGCAAGGGATAGGCGTGCCGTTTCTTTCCCAGAGGGGCCTGCTCTCGGCCGACGGCGCGTTCGCCGCCACGTCGACGGCGCTAGGTGACAGCTTGTTCTACATCGAGAAGTTCCCGACGAGCCCGCTGATCCTCTCGCCGTTCAGCGACCCGCTGCCGATCCCCAAAGCGCTTGCGCCGGTGCCGACGTCGGAGTGCAGCGCCTGGAAGAAGCCGCCGGGACCGGGATACGGTCAGCAGAACTCGATGGGCAACGAGCAGCACCAGATCTGGCCGGCCCAGATCGGCTACCCGGACCCGCTCGTCTACAAGATCGACCTGCAGGTTCGGGGCCACGCCTTCACCACGTCTCAGGTGCTGCCGATCGACTCAAATGGAAAGCCGTCGGCCTCCTTCGACGCCTCGGGCAAGACCGTCGCGGCGGGCACGAGGCGGACCTTGCCGCTCAGCACGATCTACGGTTTCAACGGCACCTTTCCCGGGCCGATGATCAACGCCGAGTACGGCAAGCCAGCGCTGGTTCGCTTCGAGAACCACCTGGACGAGAACCCGTTGGGCCTCGACCGCCAGGACTTCGGAGCCCCGGACTGGTCCTTCCTGACCCACCTGCACAACGGTCACACCGCGCCCGAGAGCGACGGCAACCCGCACTACACGATGAGGTACGGCCCGCAGACCCACGGTTACCTGCCGCAGACATCCTGCGACAACCTGTACCTGAACTGGCCCGCCGGTGGGGACGACCGCGAGAAGCAGAGCTTCTTCTGGTTCCACGACCACCGGATGGACCACACCGGCGCGAACGTCTACAAGGGCATGGTGGGGCTGTACCCCATCTACGACCCGAAGCCCCTCGGGCAGCTCGGCGGCACGGACATGGGGGACGAACGGCAGGGCTTGAGGCTGCCCGGCGTACGCACGGACAACCCGGACGGGTCCTTCGACGTCAAGTACGACGTCCCGCTTGCCTTCTTCGACTGCCGCCTTGACGACGGCGTCACGACCCACCAGGACATGCATGACGGGATGGGCGAGTACCCCGACGCCAAGAACCCGGCCACTCACCCCGAGTGGTGGGGAAAGTCGTTCTTCAAGCACTTCCCCAACCACGGCTTCGTCGGCGACATCTTCACGGTCAACGGCACGGCCTACCCGGTGATGGGGGTCAAGCGGCGCAAGTATCGCTTCCGTTTCCTGGACGCCTCGGTCGCCCGGATCTATGACTTCAAGCTGATGAGCTCGACGCAGGGCCCGAAGTCGTCGGCATCGCTCGGCTACGGCGGTGAAGAGCTCCAGGGGCAGTACCGCATACCGGACGCCCAGCAGTGCATGCAGTTCACCCAGATCGCCGTTGACGGCGGGCTCCTGCCCCTCCCGATCAAGCGTGACAACTTCGAGCTCTGGCCGGCGAAGCGGCGCGAGGTCATCATCGACTTCACCCGCTACCAGGACGGCACACCGACCACCAAGGGCGACGTCATCTACCTCACCAACGTGATGAAGATGCCCGACGGGCGGATGTGGGCCAGCTCGTCACGGTTCTCCCCCGACCCGAACTACAAGGTGCCGGTGCTCAAGTTCGTGATCGGCGACGACGCGCCGGACGACAGCCGGATCCCGACGACCCTGATGCGTGCGCTCCCGCCGCTGCCCAGCAACTGGAGCAGCATGCTGGACAACCGGCTGATCTTCGAGGTACAGCGCGGCAGTGCCGGTGGCGAGATCGAATGGCTCATCAACGGCAGGCCCTTCGAACCGGCGACCGTGGCGACGAGCCTGAAGAACAAGGCCGGCCTGACGCCGCTGGCCCGTCAGAAGAAGAACAGCTTCAACCTCTGGGAGATCCGCAACGGCGGCGGCGGCTGGGTGCACCCGTTCCACCTGCACATGGAGGAGCACCGCACCGTCATGCGCAACGGCAAGGACGTGACCCGCGGAGATCCCTCGCACCCTGACGACGTCTCGCGGGAGGACCTGGTGGCGCTCGACCCGAGCGAGTCGGTGATCGTGTACCGAGGATTCCGGGACTTCGTCGGACCCTATGTGGCGCACTGTCACAACCTGGCGCACGAGGACCACGCCATGATGTTCGGCTGGGAGATCACCCCCTAGTCGGTATGACCAGCAGGTATGGGAGAGAGGTCACCATGTCCACCACGTCCATCACCGCCACCACGGCGCGCCAGCGCGTCCCGCAGGGCCGGCTTGGCGTCCCCTGGCTGACGGCCATGCCGCTGGCCGTGGTGCTGGCCTACGCCGACGGGTTCTGGATGACGTCCTTGCGGGGTGCCGTCGGCTCCATCGAGCGAACCCAGGGGCCCTTCGCGAGCTGGTTGCGTGAGTCGACCATCGTCCTGCCCTTCTTCGTCCTCGCGGTGCTCGGGGCCCTGACGTTGGCGCTGCGACTCTTCGGGTCGGAGCTACGCAGGTCGACGACGGTCCTGGCGACGGCGCTTCTTGTCGTTGGCTCCGGCACTGTTGTGGGGATCGCTGAGATGGCCGCCAGCTCGGCGTACGACTACTACCTGCAGTCGGGCCAGCTCCAGCTGATGGACGCGATGCGTGACACCTGCGCGGGGGGGAGATGCCTGGCGCAGGAACAGCAGGCCTCGCTCTGGCTCCAGGTGCGCGCCGTGGGCTATGGCAGCGGCATACTCCTGGTCACCAACCTCATCCTCGTCGGCTGGGTCGTGGCGATCCGGGGCGGGCGGCTGAACCTCAGCAGGACCCTTGCCGCCGACCAAGCGCACGCCAACCGGACCGACGGCTCGAGACTCCTTCTGGCCGCCGGGCTCTTCGGCAGTGCCGCGATCCACGCCGCCGTCGCTCCCGAGCACCTGAGCGAGTGGGCCGCCGCCGGCGTGTTCTTCCTGGTCCTGGCGGCGGCCCAGCTTGCCGTCGCCGCCCTGCTGCTCGTGCGCAGGCAACCCGTTTTGCTACTCGCCGCCGCGCTGGCCTCCCTTGGCCCGCTCGCGCTGTGGTTGTACGCCCGCACCGTCGGCATGCCGTTCGGGCCGGGGGCCGGCGTCCCCGAACGAATCGGTCTGGCCGACTGCGCGGCCTGCGTACTGCAGGTCAGCACGCTCCTCGCCGCCGTCGTCCTCCTCCGCGGCCGGGGGCGGCCCCGACGACGGCCCACGTCGGCTCACGTCACCTGGCTCACCCTTGTCGCGGTGACCGCCGTCACCGTCATCGGACTCGCCGGAAGCGGCCTGCCCTGGTTCGAGGACTTCGCAGGCTCCGGTGGTCAGTCAGTGATGGCCCCTCCTCACTGAGGGACCTACTTCTTGAGCAGTCCGCCCCCGACCCAGGCGCGAATCGCTGCGACGTCCTGCGGGTTGAGCTCCATCCGGGCCCCTCGGCACAGCCCAACGACGTTGTCGGCCCAGGTCTCGGCGACCTTCTTTGCGGTGGGCTTCGAGGTCAGGTCGAGCCCGGCGTACAGCACTCCGTTGATCACCGTGTTGACCGACGCCCGGCCGATCTTCGCGCCGGCCGCCTGGCAGGCGTCGCGTACGCGTTTTGATGTCTCCGTCCGGGCGAACGGAACTGCGGTCACGTCGTCGGCCAGTGTGGTGAGCAGGATTCCGTAGTCTTCGGCCGGCAGGTTCGGGATGTCCGTGACGTCGACCACCTGGCGCTGCAGGGGCGGCAGGTCAACAGCGCTCGGAAGGTCCGCCTCGCTGAATCGCCTTGGGTCCCAGACGAACCCGGGAGCGGGACGTGACGCGGCTGCGAGCTCCCGGACCGCCTGGGCCAGCCATGGGAAGAAGGCTCCGGTGCCCTCCCATCCGGTCGCGAGCAGCGTTGGGTCCGCCTTGTGGGCTGCCTGGGCCACCACACTGCCGGCCAGCGGGCGATCGGCCGAACGCACGAGGCGCAGGACGGCCTTGCGCGCTGGGCTGTTCGGGGGCGGTCCAGTCTTCACCGGGGTGCTCGGCGGCGAGGTCTGGGGCGATGTGCGACGCTCGTCGACCGTCGGCACGGGAGGTTCTTCCAGCGCCTCTGGTTCGGGATGCTTCACCAGCTCGGCGAGCTCGTCCGCGGTGATGACGGTGTCCGCCACCGCCCGGTAGGCGCTCGCAGCCGGCCCGGCGGTGATGATCGTGACCCGTCGATCGGCCGCGCGGCAACGCAGCGCGAGGGGTGTGAAGTCGGCGTCTGCCGACAGGATCACGAACTCGTCGTAACGGGTCTCTGCGCTCAGGGCGTCCACCGCATCGAGCACCAGGTTGATGTCGGCGCTGCTCTTGCCCTGCTGGGTCAACGAAGGGCAGTCGACGACGCTGAATCCAGCGCGGGTGAAGTTCGGCCGGAACTGCGAGAAGACAGAGGGGTTCAGGTAGCAGGCTCGGATGAGGAACCGCCTGGAGAACTCGCCCTCGGCGTCGTTGCCGGTCTCCAGGGCGGTGAGCCAGTGGGTCGGTGCGCTGGCGAATGCCTCGGCAGCGCTGGGGTCGAGGCGCTGCAACCCGATGTACACGTTGTCGAAATCCACGAAGAGCGCGCATCGCAAGCGGCGCCCACCCTCAGCACTGTCCATCATCGTCATGGGGCCATCCTCCTCGATCGCACCCGGAGACCTGCGCACGTGAGATGTCCCACACGTCCGATTTGCGATGGTTTCCCTCTCCGGGTGGTAAACAAGACGACAGCCATTAAAACCTCAGAGCCGTGACAAACGGCGCAGACCGGACGGACACAAACCATGAGCATGTTTTGCTACCAGTGTCAGGAGACGACCCTGGGGGTCGCCTGCACGGTCAAGGGGATCTGTGGGAAGACGGAGGATGTCGCCCAGCTGCAGGATCTCCTGATCTACACGCTCAAGGGCATCGCGGTCCATGCGACCCAGGCCCGGGCGATGGGGATCGAGCGCAAGGACGTCGATGAGTTCATCATGGAGGGTCTTTTCAGCACCATCACGAACGCCAACTTCGAGCGGGACTTCTTCCTCATGCGGGTCGAGGCAGGCCTCGAGCTACGCGAGGACCTGCGAGCGGACATCGTGGGCGCCGGCGGGACGATGCCGGCGAACCTGAGCGACGCAGCCACCTGGACGGCTCCCGTGGAGGGCTTCGAGCAGAAGGCGGCCCTGGTCGGAGTCCTTCGCACAGAGGAAGAGGACGTTCGCTCGCTGAGGGAGCTGCTCACCTACGGCGTCAAAGGGATCGCAGCCTATGCGGAGCATGCCTACACCCTCGGCTACCGGGAGGAAGGCATCTTCGCCTTCATCGAGAAGGCCCTGGCGGCCACTCTGGACGAGGCACTCACGGCCGACGACCTCGTCTCCCTCGTCCTGGAAGCCGGCAAGTTCGGAGTCGACGTCATGGCACTTCTGGACACGGCCAACACCTCCTCCTACGGCAACCCCGAGCTCACCACCGTCAACATCGGGGTGAGAGGAAATCCCGCCATCCTGATCAGCGGTCACGACCTGTTGGACCTCGAGGAGCTGCTCGTCCAGACCCAGGGAACCGGCGTGGACGTCTACACCCATGGCGAGATGCTTCCGGCCCACTACTACCCGGCCTTCAAGGAGTACGAGAACTTCGTCGGGAACTACGGCAATGCCTGGCACCGGCAGCACGCCGAGTTCGACTCCTTCAACGGCGTGGTCTTCCTGACCACGAACTGCCTCATACCGCCGAAGGACACCTACAAGGATCGCCTCTACACGACCGGCGTTGTCGGCTTCGACGGGGTCAAGCACATCGCCGACCGCCTCGAGGGCAGCGCCAAGGACTTCTCGGCACTGATCGAACATGCCAAGCAATGCCCGCCGCCGACCGAGATCGAGACCGGCGAGCTGGTCGGCGGGTTCGCCCACCACCAGGTCATTGCTCTGGCCGACAAGGTGGTCGATGCCGTGGAGACCGGTGCGATCAAACGGTTCTTCGTCATGGCCGGCTGCGATGGCCGCAACAAGGAACGCGACTACTACGGGGACTTTGCCCAGGCACTACCCAGCGACACAGTGATCCTGACGGCCGGGTGCGCAAAGTACCGTTACAACAAGCTGAACCTGGGGGACATCGGCGGCATCCCGAGAGTCCTGGATGCGGGACAGTGCAACGACTCCTACTCCCTGGTGGTCATAGCCCTGAAGCTGAAGGAGGTCTTCGGACTGGAGGACATCAACGACCTTCCGATCTCCTACAACATCGCCTGGTATGAGCAGAAGGCGGTCATCGTCCTGCTTGCCCTGCTTCACCTGGGGGTGAAGGACATTCACCTGGGGCCGACCCTGCCGGGCTTCCTGTCGCCGAATGTGGTCAAGGTCCTGGTCGACAGCTTCGGGATCGCGGGCATCACCAACGTTGAGGACGATGTCAAGGCGATGATGGCCTCATAGGGCTCAGGGCTTCACCGCGAGCAGCGAGATGCTCTTGATGCCGTATGTCCTGGTGGCGCCGCGCGCGGAGCCGGACAGGAAGGAGTAGGCGGTGTTCTCCCTGGTCGTCTCGATCCGCAGGCCGGCCTTCTCGATAGCGCCGAGGTAGTCGTCGACCTGGGCGGCACCGCCGACACAGGCCGCCCAGAGCTCGGCGTTACAGGTGATCGACTCGGCCAGCTGGCGCTCCGCGACGATGTCGGCGAGAGCCAGTCGCCCGCCGGGGACGAGCACCCGGGCGGCCTCGGCAAAGACCCTCGCCTTGTCGGCGGATAGGTTGACCACACCGTTGGAGATCACGGTGTCGTAGGAGGCGTCGGCCACAGGCAGGTGCTCGATGCGGCCTTCCAGAAAACGGACGTGGTCGAGGCTCCTGGCTGCCCGTAGCCGCTCGGCCTTGCTCAGCTGAGCCTGGGTCATGTCGACTCCGGTCACCTCGCCGGTCGCGCCGACCAGGGCGGCTGCGGCGAAGGAGTCGGTTCCGGAGCCGCTGCCCAGGTCGATGACCCGCTCGCCGGCTCGTGGGGCCGCGAGGTCGAGGAAGTAGCCGACGCCGGCGAACGACTCCAGCGCCTCTGCGGGGATCTCGTCCAGGAGGTCCTCCGGGTAGCCGAGCCGGAGCGCGAGGTCGCGGCCCAGCTCGAAGTGATAGGTACGGCGAGGCTCTTCGGCGACCTGCTGGTAGACCGCTTGCACGCGGCGTTGCAGGTCTACAACGTCGAGGGACGTGATGGTGTCGGACATGGGCGGTCTCCTCGTCTATTCAAATGAACACTTGAAAAGACAGGCTTAACACAGTCCTGGGTACCTCGTCAACGACGGATCGTGCCTACGCCGGCCCGGAGCCGATCTCGACGGGCAGTCTGGCGCGGGCCCACTCCGGGAAGCCGTCCTCAAGGCGTGCCGCGCGGAACCCTCGGCGGCTCAGTGCACGTACCGCGTCGTCGGCATATACGCAGAAGGGACCGCGACAGTAGGCCACCACGTCGGCGTCGTCCGGCAGCTCACGCAACCGGCGCTGCAGCTCGTCGATGGGCACGGACAGGGCCCCGGCAATGTGGCCGGCCCCATACTCCACTGCCGGACGTACGTCGAGGACGACGACGTCGCGGCGGCCGAGCCGGCGCTTGAGCTCTGCCCGGCTCATCACATCGAGGCGACTTCGGTCGCCGAGGTAGGCCACCGCGAGCCGGTCGATCTCGGCGACATGTTCGGCGGCGACGTCGCGCATCAGCGCCCAGAGCTTCGCCACCCTCTCGTTGGACAGCGTGTAGAAGATCCGGGTCCCGTCCCTGCGGGTGCGCACCAGACCGGCCCGCAACAGCAGCTGCAGGTGCTGCGAGGTGTTCGCGACGCTCTGCCCGATCTCATCGGCGATCTCCTCGACCGATCTTTCGCCCTGGGCGAGCACATCGACGATCTCGGCGCGGCGCCCGCTTGCCAGTGCCTTCGCAGCCGCCACCAGGCCGTCGAACAAGGCGTCCTTGGCGATTCGTCCAGTCATCCGTGGTCCTCCATCTCAAGTCTCCAAGAGAGTACTTGACAAAGCCGTCTGATCTCTAGACTATTCAAGTCATTACTTGTAGAAGAGGAGACCATCATGTCCGCTCCGCCCGTGGTGCCGCTGCTGGACGAGGGGCTGGGCAACACCAGCTACCTGGTCGACCTGGGTGAGGGGCGCGCCCTGGTCGTCGATGCCAGCGTGGACCTTCGCTCGGTGCGGACCGCAGCTGGTCGAGCCGGGTTGAAGGTGGCCTTTGCCGGCGATACCCACCTGCACGCCGACTTCCTGTCCGGCGCGCGGCAGCTGGCCGCCACCGATGGGGCAACGGTTCTGGCCTCGGCGGCCGGGAACCGGCAGTTCCCCCACACCGGGCTGGTCGACGGGCAGGAGGTCGACCTCGGCGGGCTGAGGCTGACCGCGTTGGTCACCCCAGGACATACCACCGAGCACGTGTCGCTCCTCCTGTCCGACGGCGAGCGTCCGCTGGGGGTGTTCACGGGCGGGTCACTGCTGGTGGGCGCTGCCGCCAGGACTGACCTGGGCGACCCGGACCGCACGGTGGAGCTGGCGCGCGCGCAGTACCACTCCCTGCAGCGGCTGATGACCCTCCCGGATGACGTGCTGGTATGGCCGACGCACGGTGCGGGGTCGTTCTGCTCAGCGCCTCCCGGGGCCGAGCGCACCAGCACCATTGGCCGAGAGCGGACCACCAACCCGCTGCTCCAGGCCGACGGTGCGGACGACTTCGTGCGGCGTCTCCTGGGCTCGCTGGGCACCTTCCCGGCATACTTCCTGCGCCTTCCCGAGATCAACCGGCGCGGGCCCAGGCTGTATGACGGGGCGCCGGTACCACCGGCACTTTCCCTTTCGCAGGTCGAGGCCATGCAGGAGTCGGGCGCCCAGGTCATCGACGTCCGCCCGGTCGCGGACTTCGCTGCCGGACACCTGACCGGTTCGGTGTCCATCCCGCTGCGCGGCGCGTTCGCCACCTGGCTGGGCTGGGTCGTGTCGGCAGAGCGGCCGGTGGTGATCGTTCGCGGCGAGGACCAGGACCCTGCCGAGGTGGCTTGGCAGGCAGCGAAGGTTGGCTACAACCTCATTGGCGAGCTGACCAGCCGCCCTGAGGACTGGGTCGGGTCTGGGCTGGCGGTCATGTCGACAGCGCTGCTGCGGCCCGAGGAAGTGGAAGGCCGGCCGGTCCTTGATGTG
>JANOHS010000209.1:0-1867 GCA_031406655.1 Micrococcales bacterium | reverse complement strand
GCTGGCGCTGGTCGACGGCGTGCCGCGCACCCTGCCGTTGAGCGCGTTCATCCGGCACTGGGTCGAGCATCAGATGGACGTCATCGAGCGCCGGACGAAGTTCCGTCTGCGCAAGGCCGAGGAGGAGGCCCACATCCTGCGTGGGCTGCTCAAGGCGCTGGACGTCCTGGATACGGTCATCGCCCTGATCCGGGCATCGGCCACGGTCGAGGTTGCCCGGGACGGCCTGATCGGACTGCTCGAGATCGACGAGATCCAGGCGCAGGCGATCCTCAACATGCAGCTGCGCCGCCTGGCTGCCCTCGAGCGTCAGAAGCTGATCGACCGCCACGACGAGCTGCAGGCCATGATCGACGAGTTCAACGCCATCCTGGCCTCACCCCAGCGCCAGCGAACGATCGTCAGCGAGGAGCTCGCCGAGATCGTGGCCAAGTACGGTGACGACCGGCGTACCAAAATCGTGCCCTTCGACGGTGACATGTCGATGGAGGACCTCATCCCGGAGGAGGACGTGGTCGTCACGATCACCCGGGGTGGCTACGCCAAGCGCACCAAGGTCGACCTGTACCGCTCGCAGCATCGTGGCGGCAAGGGGGTCAAGGGCGCGAACCTGCGCGGTGACGACATCGTCGAGCACTTCTTCATCACGACGACCCACCAGTGGCTCTTGTTCTTCACCAACCTCGGCCGGGTCTACCGCGCCAAGGCCTACGAGCTGCCCGAGGCCAGCCGGGACGCCAAGGGTCAGCACGTCGCCAACCTCATGGCGTTCCAGCCCGGGGAGCAGATCGCGCAGGTTCTGGCACTTCGTGACTACGTCACCGACCCGTACCTGGTCCTCGCGACCCGTAACGGCCTGGTCAAGAAGACCCGCCTGTCGGAGTACGACTCCAACCGCAGCGGAGGCCTGATCGCGGTGAACCTGCGCGACGGTGACGAGCTGGTTGGCGTCGGGGTGGCCTCGCCCACCGATGACCTGTTGCTCGTGTCGGTCAAGGGCCAGTCGGTCCGGTTCACCGCCAACGACGATGCGCTGCGGCCGATGGGTCGTTCGACCAGCGGTGTGACCGGCATGAGGTTCCGCAACGGCGACAAGCTGTTGTCGATGAGCGTCATCGTGGACGGTTCCGACCCCGACGTGTTCGTCGTGTTCGAGAACGGCCTGGCCAAACGGACCCTGGCATCGGAGTACACCGCCAAGGGCCGCGGCATCCTCGGCGTCCGGGTTGCCCAGCTCTCCGACAGGGGCGGCGATCTTGTCGGAGGCCTCACGGTGGATGAGGAGGACGAGGTCATGGTGGTGATGGAGAAGGGCAAGATCGTCCGCTCACGAGTCGACGAGGTGCGCCGGACCGGGCGCAATACGATGGGTGTTCAGTTCGCCACCCCGGACAAGGGCGACTCGATCGTTGCGGTCGCACGCAATGCCGACCGAGGCATCGAGGACGGTCCCGATGGTGATACGGACGGCGCTGAGCGTGATACGGACGGCGCTGAGGGTGACGGTGGGCCCGGCCCAGCGGTTGCCGGGGATGTCCCAACCGAGACCAACGGCGGGCTCGAAACCACCGCGCGGGCGGGTAACGTAGCGTCGGACGACGATGAGGACGACATCGCGGGAGGCAGCGAGTGAGCACAGCAGGCGAGACTGGCACTCCGGTACGCACTGAAAGTTCGCAGCGCCCTGGGGCAGCGGCTGTCGCGGGGGTTTCCCCCAACGACAACCGGCGTGCGGCGCCTCGTCGGGTCAAGCTCACCGTCTCGAGGGTTGACCCCTGGTCGGTCATGAAGATGTCGTTCCTGCTGTCTGTTGCGGTCGGCATCGCCGGGGTCGTCATGGTGTCGGTGCTGTGGATGATCCTGTCCA
>JANOHS010000100.1:0-1725 GCA_031406655.1 Micrococcales bacterium | reverse complement strand
CGTCGACCAGGTGCTCGCCGCCAAGCCGGACCTCGACGTCCAGGATCTCCAGGATCCGGGCCCGCTCGACGATGGCCGGGGTGGCGTCGGCACTGACTGCGGTGACCAGGGCAGCACGGTCGGAGAGTGCGTCGGCTGCCGCGAACCCGCTGATGCCGAGGCCCGCGACCACGACGTGGAGCCCTGACCAGTCGGCGTCGCGGTGGGTGAGATCTCGCGACCCCTGGCGGGGCTCGTAGCTCGGGTCAGATGTGCTCACGCTGCTCCGACAACCCACTCTGCGTAGAAGACGCCCAGCCCGAGGGCGACGAACAGCCCGGCGACGATCCAGAACCGGATGACGATGGTGACCTCGTTCCAGCCGACGAGCTCGAAGTGGTGCTGGAGCGGAGCCATCTTGAACACGCGCCTACCGGTCATCTTGAACGAACCGACCTGGATGATCACCGACAGCGTGATGATGACGAACAGACCGCCAAGGATCACCACGAGAAGCTCGGTGCGGGTGGTGATGGCCAGTCCGGCCAGGGCGCCGCCGAGAGCCAGCGACCCGGTGTCGCCCATGAAGATCTGGGCTGGGGAGGCGTTCCACCACAGGAAGCCGAAGCAGGAGCCCATGAGCGCGGCCGCCACGACGGCGAGGTCGTGCGGGTCCCGGACCTCGTAGCACTTGACGCCCGGGTTGAACTGGCAGTTCTGGTTGAACTGCCAGATGGCGATCAGGACATAGGAAGCGAACACCATGACGCCGGTACCTGTCGCCAGTCCGTCCAGCCCGTCGGTGAGGTTCACTCCGTTGCTGGTGCCGGCGATCATCAGGTTGGCCCAGATCACGAACAGGAGCAGCCCCAGCAGCGTGCCCGCGAAGGCGAAGTTGACATTCGTGTCACGGACGAACGACACGAAAGGCACCGCAGGAGTACGGAACCGGCTGTTGGGGAACTGCAGCGCGAGGACGGCGAAGATCACCGCCACCAGCGTCTGCCCGGCCAGCTTCTCCTTGGTGCGCAGCCCGAGGCTGCGCTGCTTGGAGATCTTGATGTAGTCGTCGAGAAAGCCGACGATCCCCAGACCGGCCATCAGGAACAACACCAGGATCCCGCTGACCGAGACCGGCGTCATGGTGAAGAGGTGCGCCGAGCCGTAGGCCAGAAGAGACGCGCCGATAATGACCGCGCCACCCATCGTCGGGGTGCCACGTTTGGTGTGGTGTGAGGTCGGCCCGTCGTCGCGGATGAACTGGCCATAACTGCGTCGGACCAGAAACTTGATGAACAAAGGGGTGCCGAGCAACGACAGCATGAGCGAGACCGCCGCCGCTATCAGCACTGCCTTCACGAACGGACCTCCGATGTGGTGTTCTCCAGGAGACGATCCCCGAGCAACCGTAGACCGGCGTCATGGCTTGACTTGACGAGCACGACGTCACCCGGAGCAAGCTGCCGCCGCAGCAGCTCGTAGGCGGCTTCGGTGTCCCCGACCCAGGTCGACTCCTCGCCGGACAAGCCCTCGTGACGGGCGCCGCTGTCGATCGGCTGCGCCCCCTCCCCCACGGCGACCACGCGCGACACGTGCAGGCGTGCGGCGAGACGACCCAGGGAGTCGTGCTCGGTGACGGACTCCGGTCCCAGCTCGCGCATCTCGCCGAGCACAGCCCACGTGCGTTGGCCTTCGCCCATGGTCGCCAGCGCCTCGAGCGCGGCGCGCATGGAGTCCGGGTTGGCG
>JANOHS010000095.1:0-8602 GCA_031406655.1 Micrococcales bacterium | reverse complement strand
CGGAGCGTGGGCGTCCCTTCGAACCGGTCTCGTTCACCCGGCCCAACCTACCCGTGGGCCGGACGCGAACCGGGGGAATCTAGAAGATGGTCGAGATCTAAGCGGTGAACCCGCCCCAGGTCCAGCCGTCGTTGGCGTATCCGCCCCAGGTCCAGCCGTCGTTGGTGTATCCGCCCCAGGTCCAGCCATCAGTGGAGACCGCGGAGGTGTGACCGGTCCACTGCTGCGTGGCGTCCTTGGTGAGCATGGACTCGATGACCTTGGCGATGGTCTTCATGATGATTCCCTTTCATCTGGGGCGCGGGGGGCGCCTTATCGAGCCTGGGCCCCGATGCCGAGATGGCGTTCCGAAGCAAACTGATCGTGACACGTCTGGTGGCCCGAACAGCGAGATAAGACCGTTGGCTGACATTCACGCCATTATTGTGGTGAAAACACCATGGCAGTTACGGTCGACAACGTCGATTTAGGGCGATTTGGTGTCGAACGCTTTGGTGGCCGTCTGTTCCCAGCGGCCAGGTCGTCCCCCGACTGCCCGCTATGCAAGAATAGCGGGGATCGCACCCGAACGGGCCGTTTATCGTTATTTTCGGACCCGAACGGCCCATTGACCGACCGTCCCGATTTTGGAGAAGACATGAGCAAGCGCGCCCGCAAGCGCCGGTCCCGCAAGGGCAACGCCGCCAACCACGGCCGCAAGCCCAACGCCTGAGCCGCGTTCTTCACCGCATCACCCCGCACTACGGCCCGCAGCTCCGACAGGAGCTGGGGGCCTTCTGCTTGCTCCCGGACCAGAAAGGCGGGGTATTCCGCGTGGTGACCACGCGGAATACCTCGCCTGTCTGGTTGGCCGCTCTGTCCTAGAGCTCGAAGGTGATGGTGGTGATGTGGGCCATGATCTGCAGGCGCAGCTGCATGGGCGCGGACTCACAGCTGCTGGAGCGGCGGACCAGCGTCTTGAGCATCTGGTCGATGTCGTACTCCTCGAGGCACGGGCCACACTGGGCCAGGTGCTCGCGGATCTTGGCGCAGTCGTCGGCGCCCATCTCGCCGTCGAGGTACTGATAGACCTGAAGGAGGGCGTGGGAGCAGTCGACCTCATCGTGCTCGGGGGAGGTCATGGCCTGACCCCCTCGACGGCAAAGCCACGCTCACGGGCGTAGTCGGTAAGTAGCTCGCGCAGCTGGCGCCGACCTCGGTGCAGCCGCGACATCACGGTGCCGATCGGCGTGTCCATGATCTCGGCGATCTCCTTGTAGGCGAAGCCCTCGACATCAGCCAGGTAGACCGCGAGGCTGAAGTCCTCGGGGATCATCTGCAGCGCCCGTTTGACGTCGCTGTCGGGCAGGTGGTCCAACGCCTCAGCCTCGGCCGAGCGCAGACCCTTGGACGTGTGCGACTCGGCTCGGGCCAGCTGGTAGTCCATGACCTCGGCCGCATCCGACTGCAGGGGCTGTCGCTGCTTCTTGCGGTAGGTGTTGATGTAGGTGTTCGTCAGGATCCGGTAGAGCCACGCCTTGAGGTTGGTGCCGGGCTTGTACTGGTGGAAGGCCGCGAACGCCTTGGCGTAGGTCTCCTGGACGAGGTCCTCGGCATCGGTCGGGTTGCGCGTCGTGCGCAGGGCCGCACTGTAGAGCTGGTCCAGGAACGGCATCGCCTCGGCCTCGAAGCGTGCGACGCGCGCTGCCGAGGTCTCCGTGTCCACGTCGACGATCGGCTCGTGGTCCATCGGTCTGTCGGGTTCGCGAGGGTTTGGTGTGCTCATCGGCGCGTGCTGATCATCTTGCATCGCCATCCAGCCTAATGCCGGGCGGGGACCCTGAGGTTCGGGACCCCAGCCGATCCGGGTCCCCCCGGTGACCGGAGCCAGCTCGGCTGTCAGCAACACGTCACTCCTTGGATGGATCTCGAGGGCGGGGCCTCATGCGTCAACGCCCGCGGCCGCCTTCGACATTCCCCCCACATCCAAACCTAGGGACGGTGCGCCGGGATAGCCCGCAAACCTAGGGACGGTGCGGCGAGTTAGCCGCAAACCTAGGGACGGTGCGTCCCCGTCGTCCACATGCCCCCACCCCTACCTCCCACAGTCCACAGGTGTCGCCGCACGCCTCCTGCTGCTCACCGACAAACGAGACCATCCTCGCAAGCCCACGAAGGGAGCGAACCATGGATGGCGTTGAGACCGTCGACGAACTCCGAGCCACTGGCATGACCCGCTCCTCGATCGACCTGCTCCCCAGGATTGATGGCCTTGTGGGCTTGAGACAGACCAATGAGCTCAATCACGAATGTCTGACGCGCATCCACGCCGCCCTCGCTGTGGCGCCAGCGGGAGCGATCCTGTCCGGATGGGCCGCGGCCGTGCTGCACGGCATACCCGATGACTTTCTCGATGGCACATCGAACGGCACTCAACGGTTGCCGGTCGAGCTCATCGTGTCGCCAGAAGGTGGCGCCTACGAACGAGACGGGCTGAGGCTCCGCTGGGCGCCGTGTCGCGTCGAGGATCTGGTCAGTTATCACGGCCACGCGGTAACGAACGGGGTGAGAACTTCCGCGGACCTCACGCGGTGGGCGAAGTACCCCGAGAAGGCCCTTGCCGCGCTCGACATGTGTCTGCGGCATGGACTCACCAGCCGACATGAGCTGGAGCTCACGATGCTGCCGCGCATGAAGGGTTACCGGGGCATCCAGCTGGTCAGGGACGCCATCACGGTTGCTTCCGATCGCGCCGAGTCGCCCAGGGAGAGCGAGCTGCGTTACTACTGGCTGGAATCCGGTCTGCCGTCGCCGAGGGTCAATGCCGAGGTCTACGACCTGCGCGGACGGTTCATGGGTCGAATCGACCTGCTGGACGAGGACTCCGGGTATGGCGCCGAGTACAACGGGCACTGGCACCAGATGTGGGACCGACCTGAGCTGGACCGCCAGCGAATGGCGGGGCTCCGATCGCTCAACCTGACGCTGGAGGAGTTCACCAAGGTGGACGTCGATGCGGCGGGGGTGACTGGGATCAATGCCAGGCTGCGGGCCGGGTACACCCGCGCGCTCGGACGAGACGCCCGTCATGACGCATTTCGAGTCACCGCACCGTCCCTAGGTTTGGCACCCGGATCACCGCACCGTCCCTAGGTTTGGCACCCGGATCACCGCACCGTCCCTAGGTTTGCGAGGAAGGTTCGGGCTGCGGTGAGGACATCGGTCGGGGACCTGCTGAACGAATGAGCTCCACGGGCGGCCATGACCTCGGCCCCGGCTCCCAGGGCCGAGCGGACATCCTCGGGGCTCCCAAAGGGGTCCCCCTCCCCCTGTATGACGGCCAGCGGGGTCCCCGCGCCGGTCACCAGAAGCGCTTCGTGCGCCCGGGACATCTCCGGCCTTCCTGGCGGATGTAACGGGAACGACAGGGCCAGAACGGCGTCAGCACGGACCGCCGCCGCCGTCCGACAAGCGACCCGGGCGCCGGCACTTCGGCCGCCAACCACCCACGGCCTGGGCAGCGCGCCACGCCCGGACGTCAGCGCCGTCATCACCGCAAGCCAAGCCTTGTCCAGCTGGCCTGGAGGCGTGGCAACCTTGCGTCCGGCTACCCGCCACGGCTGCTCGACCAGCACCACGAGCCACCCGTCAGACGACAGCGACGTCAACATCTGCAGGTCTGCCGACCAGGACGATCCCCCCGCACCGTGCCCGAGAACCACCGCTCCGGAGGGGTTGGGCGGGCGCCAAAGGTGCGCACGCGCCATACCGACCGGCGTGTGAATCTCCTTGACCCGTTTGCGAACTGGCACGTCGCTCACTCCCCGATGATCTCGCCGGTGGTCGGGTCCACCACTCCCACCAGGTCTGCGCGCGCCGCGGGAAGGAGCAGATGCTCACCGTTGTTTCCCGATGAGTTGACCGCTGTTCCGACCGGATAGGCGTCGAAGCGCCCTGGCTGGGCGAACTCCAGATAGGCCTTCACCGCCGACCGATCGGTCTGCGCGGGATCGAGCCAATCGCCCCAGTTCTCACGCTCGAGGACAAGCGGCTGCCGGTCGTGGATCCGGTCCAGTCCCGGCTCCGCTGCGGACGTGATGATCGCGTAGGTGGTCAACCAGGCGTTGGGGTCGTCCTCAGCAAGAGTCCCGTCGCGCCAGAACTCATAGAGCCCGGCCATCGCCAGCGGCGCACCATCGGCACGGCGAACGAAGAACGGCTGCTTGCGCGGTTTGCCCTTGGCATCAAAGGCAACGGGGCTCACCTGCCATTCATACCAGCCAAGAGCCGGGACCAGGCATCGGCGAGACGCAGCGGCTCGGGAGAAGGAGGACTTGTCCAGCAGCGACTCCGAACGGGCGTTCGTCATCCGGACTCCCACCTTGGCGTCCTTGGACCAGCTCGGCACCAGTCCCCATGTCAACAGACGCAGTTGGCGCTTCGGCGCGGCTTCAGCGTCACCCCGGACAGCTCGCGTCAGGACCACCGGCGCCTGTTTGGTCGGGGCGATGTTGAAGTCGGGGCGGCCCGCCGGCGGGCTCTGCGGAGTCACCAGGATGCTCCGCCCCGCCTCCCCCGTACGGTCCTCGTCGACCTCGAACTCCTCGACCAGGTCCTCCGGGTGCGAGCTGGACGCATATCGACCGCACATGCCCTCAGCCTAGATACGCGAGGACGCCGACGCGCAGTACGGTAGGGACGCAGGATCGACGCGAGGAGACTTCAGATGACCGTGGTTCGACGGATTGCCCGACCGATGATGGCCGCCATCTTCGTGACGAGCGGTTTGGACTCCCTGCGTCACCCGGCCAAGACCGCCGAGGTGGCCGGGCCGGCGATCAAGGCGCTCTCCGGACCGTTGAACCTGCCCGACGACCCCGAGCTGATCGTACGAGCCAACGGCGCCACGATGCTGGTAGCAGGCACGATGCTCGGTTTGGGCAAGTTCCCCCGAGTTGCGGCAGTTGCCCTGGCCACAGCGATCGTTCCGGCCACCTATGCCGCCCATGCCTTCTGGACCATCGAGGATCCAGCCGACCGCGCGCAGCAGAGGACTCATTTCCTGAAGAACGTCGGCCTGCTCGGCGGCGTCCTGCTCGCCTCGGTCGATACCGCCGGAAAGCCAGGCCTGGCATACCGTGCCCGACGCGTGGGCTTTGAGGCACGGCGCCAGACGAGCTTGGCCAAACGTGAGGCGCGGCATGCTGCCCGGTTCGCCCGCCGTGGGGCCAAGAACCTCGTTGACTGACTGGTTGTCGCCACGCGCGACCGGTCCCATCACCGCGACGGTGGCGTTGCCGGGAAGCAAGTCGCTGACCAACCGCTATCTCGTGCTGGCCGCTCTGGCCAACGGAACGTCGCGGCTCCGGCGGCCATTGCGTTCACGCGACACCCTGCTGATGGCGACAGCGCTGCGCTCACTGGGCGCCTCGGTGACCGATCTGCCCGGCAGCGACCCCGACTGCGACGACTGGCTGGTCGAGCAGGCATCACTGACCGGCGCAACGACCGTGGACTGTGGACTGGCCGGCACCGTGATGCGATTCCTGCCGCCGGTTGCCGCGCTCGCCGACGGCCCGGTCAGCTTCGACGGCGACCCCCACGCCCGTCACCGTCCCATGGCACCGGTCATCAACGCACTGCGTACCCTGGGCGCGAGCATCAACGACGACGGCCGCGGGACGCTGCCCTTCACCGTCGAGGGCTCGGGCCGTATGCCGGGTGGCTCAGTCACCCTCGATGCCTCTGCTTCGTCGCAGTTCATCTCCGCACTGCTGCTTGCGGGGCCGCGCTTCGAGCAGGGCGTGACGGTCCATCACGAAGGCAGCCCCATCCCGAGCGAGCCGCACATCCAGATGACCGTTGAGGTGCTGCGCGACTGCGGGGTCATCGTGGACGACTCCGAGGCCAACACGTGGAGGGTCGAGCCCTCACAGATCTATCCCCTCGATGTCGAGGTGGAGCCGGACCTCTCCAACGCCGCAGCCTTCGTCGCCGCAGCCCTGGTCACCGGCGGCACGGTACGAGTCCCGGGGTGGCCGCAGCACACCACCCAGGCCGGCGACGCAATCCGGCACATCTTCGACGCGATGGGAGCCGACGTCCTTCTCGAGCGCTCCGGGCTGACCGTGACCGGCGACGGCCACATCAGAGGACTGGACATCGACCTTCATGAGGCCGGGGAGCTGACACCCGTCACCGTCGCGGTCGCGGCGCTGGCCGACTCCCCATCCCGGGTCCGTGGCATCGCTCACCTGCGCGGGCATGAGACGGACCGCCTGGCCGCACTCTCCACGGAGGTCAACGCGCTCGGTGGATCCATCGAGGAGACCGAGGACGGCCTGAAGATCACCCCAAAACCGTTGCAGGGCGGGCTTTTCCGCACCTACGATGATCATCGTATGGCGATGGCGGCCGCGGTGTTGGGCCTCCGGGTGCCCGGGGTGGTCATCGAGAATGTCGAGACCACCGACAAGACGTTGCCCGACTTCGCGGCCCGATGGACACGGATGGTCCACGGCGACGACCTCGGCGGGCTCGCTGACGACGGGCTGGCCCGCGCATGAGTCCGCGCGCACGTTCCTACGACGAGAGCGACGTCAGGATCAGGCCGAACCCCCGAGGTTCGCGACCCCGCACCAAGGATCGCCCAGCGCATGACGATGCCATCCCCGGTTTCGTGACCGGGGTCGACCGCGGCCGATACACGCTGATCGTCCACGGGGGCGGCGAGCGAGTAGTGGTCGCCATGAAAGCCCGCGAGCTCGGACGCAAGAGCGTCGTTGTCGGCGATGAGGTCGCCCTGGTCGGCGACACCACGGGCGGCCCCGACTCGCTGGCCCGGATCGTGCGGGTCGAGCCACGTCGGTCGGTCCTGCGCCGGACCGCCGACGACACCGACCCCGTCGAGCGCATCATCGTGGCCAATGCCGACCAGCTGGTCATCGTCACCGCGCTGGCCGACCCCGAGCCGCGGCCTCGCATGATCGACCGCTGTCTGGTGGCGGCCTACGACGCGGGCATGGAGCCGCTCCTGGTGCTGACCAAGGCCGACCTGATCGACCCGGCACCGTTCCTGGCCAACTACGCGACCCTCGAGGTCCGGCATCTCGTGACGTCGCGAGATCCCGTCACCCGTGACTGGGTCGGGCTCAAATCGTTGCAGGACAAGCTGATTGAGCGCATCAGTGTCTTCATCGGGCATTCCGGTGTCGGCAAGTCGACATTGGTCAACGCGCTTGTCCCTGGAGCGGGGCGCGCAACAGGCGTGGTCAACGACGTGACGGGCCGTGGCCGGCATACCTCGTCCTCGGCGGTGTCCTTGAGGTTGCCAGACGGCAACGGCTGGGTCGTGGACACCCCAGGGGTGCGATCGTTCGGCCTCGCCCATGTCGACCTGGACAGGATCATCCAGCACTTCCCCGACCTGGCTGCCGGCACCGAGAAGTGCCCGCGAGGGTGCACCCATGACGAAGAGGAATGCGGCCTGGACGCCTGGGTGCAGTCAGGTAGTGCCGGCGCCGCAGGGCAGTCCCGCCTGGACTCGCTAAGACGACTGATGCGAGCCCGTTCCCCGCAGTCCGACGACTAGCCGAGGTGTGGACCACCAAGCGTGGACGGGCAGGCCCACGGGTCGAAGACAACGGTCGCCCTTCGCTGGTCAGGTCTCACCCCGACCGTGGCGGTCGCCCCGTTGGTGGTCCGTAGCGGCTAGCGTGGCGAGATGCCTGCCTATGACGATGACCTGCGCCTGGCGCACGTGCTTGCCGATGCCGTGGAGCGGATCACGGTGGCGCGCTTTCGAGCCGAGGATCTGATGGTCGAGTCCAAGCCCGATCTCACACTGGTCACTGATGCCGACCGGGCCGCCGAGGAGGTGGTGCGCCACCAGCTCAAACGCACGCGTCCCCGGGATGCGGTTGAGGGCGAGGAGTTCGAGACCACCGGCCGCGGCCCGAGGCGCTGGGTCATCGATCCGATCGACGGAACCCACAACTTCGTGCGAGGCGTCCCGGTCTGGGCCACTCTCATCGCGCTGGTCGACGACGGCCAACCCGTGCTCGGTCTGGTCGCAGCTCCGGCGTTGGGTCGCCGATGGTGGGCGGCCAACGGCTCGGGTGCGTGGAGTGGGCGCAGTCTCTCGAGCGCGAAACGCATTGGCGTCTCTCAGGTCTCGAAGATCTCCGATGCCTCGTTGTCCTACTCGAGCATGGGCGGATGGAAGAAGCATCACCGCTACCAGGAGTTCCTTGACCTGGCTGATGACTGCTGGCGGAGCCGCGCATATGGGGACTTCTGGTCATACATGCTCGTTGCCGAAGGTGCCGTCGACATTGCTGCCGAGCCGGCTCTGCAGGTTTATGACATGGCCGCGCTCGTGCCGATCGTCACCGAGGCCGGCGGCCGGTTCACCTCGTTGGACGGGACGCCCGGGCCCTGGGGTGGTAACGCAGTCGCGACCAACGGCCTGCTGCACGACGAGGTCCTCGCCCGGCTCGGCTGACCGACGCGACGCCTAGATTTGACAGCCGATCTGGCACTCACTCCCTATGTTTGACAGCGGATCTGGCACACAATCCCTAGGTTTGACAGCCGATCTGGCACACAATCCCTAGGTTTGACA
>JANOHS010000093.1:0-5448 GCA_031406655.1 Micrococcales bacterium | reverse complement strand
CCGGTCGACGGCCCACCCGACTGACCTTTGCTCACCTCAGGCCGGTTTGCTCACTCCAGGCCGGTTTGCGGCCCCGAAATCGGCCTTTCGAGCGGCCTGAAGTGAGCAAGGGCCCGTTTGCCCGACCCACAGTCAGCGCTGGACGAAGACCGCCACCGTTCTCGCGGGGACGTTCAACGTCGACGTCGAGCTGTCCCAGGCCGATGTCTTGACCACTGCGTCCGCACCCGCAGACTGCACGGACGAGAGCTCGAGGTTGGCACCCGCCATACCGGGAAGCTTCTGATCCACCGCCCCGGTCGAACCGTTGAACACCACAACCAGGCCCTTGAGGGCAGGGTCGACGTCGGTGCCAACGGTGTCGTCCACCCGCATGACGATCACGCCCGGGTGCGCATCGACGCTGCCTGACACCGGGAAGGTGACCTTGGTGTTGATGGCGTCCGCCGAGCCGAGGCGGAACAGCGGCGATGAGAAGCGCAGCTCGAGCAGGGCCTGAGCCTGAGCTGTCGCCGACTGCACATCCGCGGCCGACGGCTTGAGCGCAGGGTTGGCCAGCAGTGGCTTCATGAAGGGCCACTTGGCGCTGTTGTCGGCCGAAGGCGGCAGGCCATGTCCGAAGCCGTTGTCCGCGCCGGTCCAGTCGAGGGTGTTGAACCAGTCGCCGCTGTCGTAGCTGTTGCGGTTCAGGCTCTTGCTGCGCAACAGGTCGGCGCCTGCGTGCCAGAACGAGGGCGTCTGGCTCAACGCGGTCGTCGCGAGCGACAACGAGCTCATCCGGATGCGGTCGGCCATCGAGGTCGCCACCGGCAGCTTGAACGTCAAGGAGTCCCAGAGCGTCTCGTTGTCGTGGGCATCGACGTAGTTGACGACCTCGTCCGGCTGGTCTGCGTAGCCCGCTGGTGAGCCGTTGTAGTCGACCTTGTCGCCACGCACGAGAACCCCGGATGCGTTGTCCTTGAACGAGAACGACCGCAGATTGCCCGCCAGGCCCAGCTGGACGAGGTCGGTGTCGTGAGCCAGTGACGCGCTCGCGCCGGCGTTGACCGGAGCACCGTTGGGGTCGGTCGCCTCACCACTGCCAAAGCCCTGCTTGCGCGGGTCCTCGTCGAAGGGTCCGCCGCCGCGCACACCGTCACGGAGCCGGTCGGAGAAGGTCGCGATTCCAGTACCTCCGAGGTTTCCCTGGGTGGCCTGGGTGAACAGCTTGTTGTTCGCAACCTCTCCGAAGTTCCAGCCCTCGCCATAGAGCGTGATGCTCCTGCCGTCGACGCCATCGCGCTCGAGCGTCAACGCATCCAGCGCCGCACGGGTCGCCAGCATGTTGGCCTTGCTGTGGTGGCCCATGAGGTCGAAGCGGAAGCCGTCGACGTGATAGTTGCGCACCCACGAGACCACCGAGTCGACCATGATCTTCTGCGCCATGGCGTGCTCGGTCGCGACGTTCTGGCAGCAAGTCGAGGTTTCAACGGCACCAGCGGCGTTCAGCCGCTGGTAGTAGCCGGGCACCACCTTGTCCAGCACTGAGGTGTCGGCCTGACCGCTGGTTGCAGTGTGGTTGAACACCTGGTCCAGGACGACGCGCAGTCCATCTCGATGCAGGCCGCCGACCATCGTGCGGAACTCCGCTACCCGCGAGCCGCCATCCGCTGCAGTCGCGCTCGATGCGTACGAGCCTTCGGGTGCCATGTAGTGGAACGGGTCGTATCCCCAGTTGAACGCATCCTTGCTCGCCACGGCCATGACGCACTTCTGCTGCTCTTCGCTGTCCGGTGCAAAGGACGCCAGGTCGCAGGCCGGAGTGAGCTGCTTGGCCGGGTCCTCCTCGATCGAGGCAATGTCAAAGGTCGGCAGCAGATGAACGGTGTTGAGTCCCGCAGCTGCCAGTGCCTTCAGATGCTTGGTGCCGTCACCGTCGTCCGCGAACGCGAGGTAGGAGCCGCGATGATCGGCGCGGACCGTCTTGTCGTTGACCGAGAAGTCGCGCACGTGTAGCTCGTAGATGGTCTGGTCGACCAGCTGTTTGAGTGCCGGGGCCGAACTGCCTTGCCAGAGCGCGGGTTTCAGCGTCGGGTCGTCAAGATCGACTGCCACCGAGCGAGTCGAGCTCAACGTCAGCGCGACGGAGTACGGGTCGGTGACCAGGTTCGTCTCGACCTTCCCTGTGGTGGGTGCAAAGACCACGACCTCGAACAGGTATCGCGCGCCTCGCCACTGCGCGCCGGTCTCGGCTCCCCACGACCCATCAGGGCGACGGACCATCGGGACCCGAGTGGCCTGGCTCGCCGGAGCATCGGCGCTCGCAGAGGCCGGCCAGAGCAGCACGGCGACCTTCTGGGCGGTGGGCGCCCACAGTACGAATGATGGCGTTTGACCGCTCCACGTCACCCCGTAGGTGCGCGAAGCCGCGGACCGATAGAGATCGTCCAGAACCCCTGGGATCTGCACCCCGGTCGCATCGAGCAGGCGGCCCAGATCGTCATACAGGGCAACGGCGACCTGACCCTGCAGGATCGCACCGGCCTGCTTGGCGGTCTTGCTGTTCAGCCGCAGTGCGAGGTAGCCCCTGAGCTCGGGATGGGCAGCAACGACGGCCGCAGGCAGCCCTGCGGGGTCGTAGGTGAGGTCCGCGACCGAACCGCCGGTCACCGACTCGGCGTCCACTGCAAGGCCACCGGTGGGTGACCAGTGCACGCGCCAGCTCAGCAGAGCCAGATTCGCGCCGGACGGAACCGCCGCTGCGGGCCACGCCACGAGGTCCTTGCTCACCCAGAACGCCTTCGCCTTCACCAGGTCTGGGGTTGCGCCCGCCTTGGAGCTCTTGACGCTGATCTGATGTGTCGCCAGGACATAGGAGATGGTCACCACCGAACCCGCAGAGGGGACGGAGAGGGCGACGTTGCTGCCGTCTCTCGCTCCGCCGACGCCGTAGTTCTCGGCCCAGCCCAGCTCATGGGCAACCTTGAACTCAAAGCTGCCAACCGGGATCTGGTCGGTTGACCACGTGTAGGTGCCGTCACCATCCGGGTCCTGCAGCCAGGGCCGCATGCAGCTGGGCGCCCAGTCGCCAGGGCAGCCGAGCTCGCTCTGGAAGGAGCCCGGCGCGGTGATGATCGGCCCCTGGGCGTCGCTCGTGGCCCAGTGGGTCGCATGGTCGTAGTAGAAGGTCACGTCAGTTCCGGGTGCCGTGTAGGCGATGTTGCTGCCGCCCCTGACCGCGCCGAGGCCGTAGTTCTCGTCCCACGTCTTGTTGAGCGCGGCCTTGTACTCGTAGTCACCGGCCGGGATGGTGCTGGACTTGCCCTTCCAGATCTGGTCCGCACCGTCGAGTGCCAGCTGCGCCTGTGCGCAGTCCGGCTGCCAGTCGCCGGGGCACCCCATCTCTGAGTTGTGGCTTCCGGGCATGGTGACGTTGTCAGGCTGGGTGACCGGCCCGACGCCGCCGCCACCACCGCCACCGGCGGGGGCCGGGACGCCGACCACGCCGTACGACGAGGCCGCAGACACGTTGCCGCTATTGTCCTTGGTGATGGCCCGATACTCCAGGAGCGTGCCCTTGGCCAGCGCGCTGACATCGTCAAAGACGCGGTATGGCGCGTTGTCATCGGTGCCGAGGACTCGCCAGCTGCTCGTCCCCACCGGCCGCGTCGCGAGGGTGACCTGTGCAAAAGCGTTCTCCGTCAGGGCGGCCGAGATCTCGGCCCGACCCCCGACCACCGCACCGGGCTGTGGCGAGGTGATCCAGGTCGCCGGCGCGGACTCGCGATCCGGGAGGTGCGCCTGGGCCTTCCACACCGACACCGACAGTGCGGGCACGGTCGCAGTCACCCTCGTGTCCTTACCGGACCTGACCTCGGTGTTGCCGCCGTAGATCGGGTTGAACGTCGCATTCTTGCCAAAGGTCGCGAACGTCGCGCTCTTGGCCGTGGTCGAGTTGTTGGCCACGACGAGGTACTCCCGCCCTGATGCCGCATCGACGCGGCTGAAGGCATAGACGCCGGCTGCATCAGAGGCGTAGCGGTGGATCTGCGCACCGTCGGACAAAGAGGGGTTGGCAGCCCGCAGTTTCGACAGCGCCGAGATCTGTTGGTAGAGAGGGGCTTTCGTGTCGTAGCGGTCCTGGCTGCCGGCGGATCCCCCGAGGATGTCCTCGCCGGCATACTGCGTCACCTTCGTGGCGAACATGTCCTGGCGAGCGTCCTTGTCGCCACCGCCACCGATGAACCCCTGCTCGTCGCCGTAGTAGACCACCGGCTGCCCCCTGGTGAGGAACATCAGGTCGTTGGCCAGCTTGGTCCGTGCCATCAGGTCGGCGCCCGTACTGCCGGACTTCGTCAGCATCATGGCCGCCCGGCCCATGTCGTGGTTGCCGAGGAAAGTCGGCAGCTGATAGGTGTTGGAGTCCGTGTCCGTGTAGTAGTCGTCAGCGGCGTAGAGGTCGCGCAGGCCGGTCGTGGGCTTGCCCTGGGCGAACGCCAACGCGTTGGCCTGGAAGCCGAAGTCGATCGTGGCCGGCAGCTTGGCGGTGGTTGTGAACGTGCTCATGACCGCTGGGCTGGAGTCGTACACCTCACCGAACATGAAGAAGTCCGGGTTGTTCTTTGCCTTTGCCTCGGCCAGGATCGCCGGCGAGAACTTCTGCCAGAACGCCGTGTTGACGTGTTTGACGGTGTCGATCCGGAACCCGTCGATGCCGAAGTCGACCCAGTTCTTGTAGATGTCCGTCATCCCGTCGACAACCTTGGGCTGCTCGGTGAACAGGTCGTCGAGGCCGACGAAGTCGCCGTACTCGGAGGACTCGCCGGCGAAGGTCGAGTCACCCCGGTTGTGGTAGGCGGTCGGGTCGTTCAGCCAGGCTGGCACCTTGGCCAACTTGTCAGCCTCGGTCCGGAAGATCGGCTTGTACGGGAACGACGTCGCCGGGCTCAGCGTCGGGAAGGTGTCGCCGCCGGCATACGTCTTGTCGTCGAAGACCTGACCGCTCGCGTCCTGGTAAGGGCTGGTCTCCTTCGACTTGTAGGCGTGCAGCCCGCCCTCGTAGTCGATGACGTCGGCGGTGTGGTTGGTGATGATGTCGAAGAAGACCTTCATCCCCTTGGCATGGGCCGCGCTGATCAGCGACTTCATCTCGGCGTTCGTGCCCATGTGTGGGTCGATCTGGGTGAAGTCCGTGATCCAGTAGCCGTGATAGCCGGCACTCGCCTCCGCCCCTGTGCCCTGGACGGGCTGGTTCTTGAAGCTCGGCGTCAACCAGATCGCTGTGGTGCCGAGCGACTTGATGTAGTCCAGCTTCTGCGTCACCCCGGCCAGGTCGCCACCGTGGTAGAACCCCTTGTCCGTCGGGTCGAGGCCGGTCTCCAGCCGCGAGCCGGTCAGCCCGCCCAGGTCGTTGGCAGTCGAGCCGTTCGCGAAGCGGTCGGCCATCAGGAAGTAGAACTGCTCACGCGT
>JANOHS010000078.1:0-19004 GCA_031406655.1 Micrococcales bacterium | reverse complement strand
TCGATGCGGCGAGGGACCGCATTGGCTCAGCCCGAAGGCTGCCGACGGCTCTGCATCGCCTCCGCAGCGCGATCGTCGAGCTGCGCCCGACCTTCGGCGGGCGCGCAGCCCGCTCCTCCCTCAACCAGCCGACGGGACCAGGCAGGCGCTTCGCCACCGTCCGGGTCGACCTGGACGAGACTCTCAGCGCGGCCCGTGCGCATCACGCGACGGTCAACGACCTGGTCCTGTCTGCCATCGCGGCATCGTTGCATCGGCTGCTGGCGATCCGCGGCGAGAGGGTCGACGAGTTCGTCATATCGGTTCCTTTCTCCGCCCGGCGCCAGGCCAGCGCCGGCGACCTGGGAAACCGGAGCGGTGTCATTCCGCTGCGCGTCTCCGGTGTTGGCGATCGGGAACGACGGCTTGAGGTGATCGCCGCGGCCACCAGCGCGGCGAAGCGTGCGCAGCCAAGTGCCTCGAACGCCTTGCTCGGCCCCTTCTTTCGTCTGCTGGCCGGCGCGGGACTTTACCGGTGGTTCATCGACCGTCAACGGCTCATCCACACCTTTGTGACCAACATGCGCGGACCCGAGACTCGTGTCTCATTCCTCGGTCGTCCGATCTCCGGCATCATTCCGCTCGGCGTGGCCACGGGAAACGTGTCGGTCTCCTTCGCCGTCCTCTCGTATGCCGGAAGCCTCACGGTCACCCTCATTGCCGATCCGGAGCTCTGCCCCGACCTGTCCGAGCTGCAGCAGGTGCTCACGGAGGAGCTGCACGCCCTGAGCTCAGCCCCCGGGTGAACTACCGACCGGGGCAGAGGGATGTTCCCGCGAGGTCATCGGGGTGATGGTGCGTCCTGCGCACCAGATGTCGAAGGCCTCGGCAGGAATGGGACGGCACAGGTGGTAGCCCTGGGCGACGTCACAGTCCATCCCCGCCAAGGCGGTGAGGGCTTCTTCGGTCTCGACGCCCTCCGCCACCAGGGTCAGGCCGAGGTTGTGTCCGAGGTCGACCACACTGCTCACGATGAGAGCGTTGCTGGGGTCTTGGGTCATCATCATGACGAAGGAGCGATCGATCTTCAGCTCGCTGATGGGCATCGTCGTGAGCTGGCCGAGGCTGGTGTATCCCGCGCCGAAGTCGTCGATCGAGATGCGCACCCCCAGCGCGGACAGCTGCCCCAACATCGCCCGCGCTCGCACCGGGTCGATCATGATTGCTGACTCGGTCACCTCTAGCTGGAGCAGTGCCGCCGGGACGCCATGCGCGGCCAGGAGCCGGGCCACCAGCTCGGCGAAGCGCTCATCGTGCAGGTTGCGGGCGGACAGGTTGACCGCGACCTGTAGCGGCCGACCCGCGTCGAGCCAGGCGCGGGCCCGTGCGAGGGCGGCATCCAGCACGTAGGCGGTGAGCGGGTTGATCAGGCCGGTGTTCTCGGCCAGCGGGATGAAGTCGTCGGGAAACAGGAGGCCTCGTTCGGGGTGCTGCCAGCGCACCAGGGCCTCGACGCCGACCACCTCAGCCGTGTCCATGCTGACCTTTGGCTGGTAGTACAGGACGAGCTCATTGCCTTCCAGCGCCCGGCGAAGCTCGCCGGCCATCGCGAGCTTGGTCGCGGAGTGCCCGTCGACGCCCGGCTCGTAGGCGAACACCCCGACGTGCTGGGCTTTGGCCGCATACATGGCCACGTCAGCGCGCTGCATCAAGGTGATGGCGTCGTGGCCGTGCTCGCCCGAGATCACGACCCCGACGCTGGCCTCCACATCCATCTCAACGCCCTCGATATGGAAGGGCGAGGTCAGTGCGGCCAGGAGCGCCGTGGCGACCTTGGTCGCGTCCTCCAACCGGTGAACGTCCCGGAGCAGGACCGCGAACTCGTCCCCGCCCAGGCGGGCGATCGTGTCGACGCCTCTCAGCGCGCCGGCCAGGCGCAGCCCGATCTGGCACAGCAGCAAGTCACCATGGTGGTGGCCGAAGGTGTCGTTGACCTCTTTGAAACGGTCGAGGTCGAGCAGCAGCAGCCCGACTCTGGTCCCGGCCCGCTCGGCACCGCGCAGCGCCTGGTCGAACCGGTCGGCCAACAGCGCCCGGTTGGGCAGCCCGGTGAGCGCGTCGTGCAGCGCCCGGTGCTCCATCTCGGACTGCAGCGCGAGGCGTTCCGTGACATCGTGCGCGTTCAGCACGAGGCCACCCACCGACGGCTCGGCAGTCAGGTCCTGCACGGACACCTGAAAGGTCGAGGTGCCGTGCCTACCGGTGACGCGGAACTCACCCGAGGAGGCGGATCCTGGGGCAGCCGTCTGCAGTGCTGTCGAAAAACGCGCGCGGTCCAGCGGATCGACGGCGGCGACGAAGTCGATGGGACTGGGGATGGCGAAGGCTTCGACGGCGTCGAGGTGGCCCTGGTCGACGGGCGCGAGCAGGCGCTCCACTGACGGGCTGGCGAAGTCGGCGCGGCCGGTGCGGTCGAGCACCATCACCAGGTCGGAGGACTGGTCGATCAGCGTTCGGTAGCGTGCCTCGCCCTCCCTCTCTGTCTGGTTGCGCACCTCCTCCCGTCTGCGCCGGCTCTGCACCACACTGACCACGATCAACGACAGCAACATGGTCAGCAGGACCCCGACGTCGCTCAACGACTGAGTGTTCCTCGCCTGGATCTCCAGCTGCGCCGACGTGCTGGCCAGGAGCGTGGAGACCTCGTCAAACGTCGGGTCGACCTGAGTCTCATCGAGCTCCATGGCCGCTTCGTTCTGACCCAGCGACAGCAACCGCACCTCTTCATCGACGATCCGCGAGTACCGGTTGGTCAGCTCGGCGAGCTGGTCCGCCACGCCCGCGGGTAGCCCTCTGGGCACGGCCTCGGCCAGGTGATCCCCGGCGCGCCTGCGAGAGGCAGCCAGCTCCTCGCGAACTTCCTGGAGCGGCGACCTGCCGCCGATGGCCTGGTACTCGAACCCCTCCTGGACCGTCACCTCGGTGATGAACGACTGCAGGTGGTTCTGAGCCCTCGCCCGGTCCTCACCCACATGCTTCAGGTTCAACGTGATCGCCATGGAAAGGCCGAAGAAGAGCAGGGTCAACAGCACCGTGAGGAGCTTCTTTCCCACATGGTGGCGCGGGAGACGATTCCGTGTCTCGCCGACCGGCATCGTCCCTCCTGCGAATAGACTTCTATGAAGGCCTGAGCTGGAAGCGTAGCGGCGGCCTACCCACTGCCGCCGTGGTTTCCAGGAAACACCGATAACATGTACTCAACGGGTATGCCGAAAGGCGGTCCCGCATCATGACAGACACCTTTGACCAGGGACGATCATGTCCCGTAGAACCCACCGAGGTCGACATCAACGAAGCGCTGCCCGAGCTCTTTACCCACATGACCAGTTGCGACATGTGATGACAATTCTTTGGGAAACGGATCCGGCGGCACTGGAGACCTACCGTTTCGCTGTGGGGGACCAGGTGCAGCAGGTGGAGACCGGCCAGATGGTCGCTCGCACCCTGGCTGCCGAAGCCCGTGAGCTGCTGGTCGTCGTCGGTCCTGGCATCGACCCTCAGACAGCATGCGACCTGGCCGCCCAGGTTCGCCATGAACGACCCGAGGTCGGGGTGGTGCTGCTGCGCCATCGGCCAGAGGTCAGCGTCCTGACGCAGGCCATGCGCAGCGGTGTCCGGGAGGTGGTCGCCGCTGGGGACCTCACGGCCCTGGGCGATGCCTGCCGCCGAAGCCTGGAGCTGTCCGGTGCACTGGCCGGGACTGATGCCGGCGCGGGCACCCGGGTGGGACGGATCGTGACCGTCTTCTCCGCCAAGGGCGGGGTCGGGAAGACCACGATCGCCACAAACCTTGGCGTCTATCTGGCCAGCACCGGCAGCAGGGTTCTTCTGGTGGACCTTGACCTGGCCTTCGGCGACGTCGCCATCAGCCTCCAGCTCGCCCCTTCACACTCAACCTCAGACCTCGTCGCCATGTCCGGCCGGCTCGACTCCCAGGGCTTGGCCTCGGCAGTGACCCGCCACTCCAGCGGGTTGGACACCCTTTGCGCCCCCGACGTCCCCACGGATGCAGATGGCATCCCCGCCGCCACCACCGAACAGCTGCTGAGCGTCGCCCGGGGCCTGTATGACTACGTCATCGTCGACACCCCACCGGCATTTACGGACCATGTCCTGGCGGCTCTCGACGTCACTGACGTGTCCATCCTGATAGCCACCATGGACATCCCCGCCCTAAAGAACCTGCGTCTTGTGCTAGACACGATGGACCAGCTCGGCTATCCGCGGCAGTCCCGCTTCATCGTCCTCAACCGTTCCGATGTCAAGGTGGGACTCAAGATCGTTGACGTCGAAGCCGTCACCCACCAGCCCGTCGCCGTCTGTATCCCCAACAGCCTCGACGTCCCGGCATCGATCAACCGGGGGGTCGCCATCGTGGCCGACGAACCCGATCACCCGGTCAGTGTGGCCCTACGCGCCTTGGCAGAAGACCACGTCCGACCCGACCGCGACACGGCCGCGACTGCCTCGCACCAACCATCGCTCACCACCCGTCGTAGCCTGCGCCAGCTTCGCCAAGAAGGCAGATGACCCGGCCCGAGCACGATGGAGCCATGGACCACAAAGCTGTAGAGCAATGGGTTTCGCACTACGAGCAGCTCTGGCGTACGCCCGGGACCCAGCTACTCGCTGAGCTGTTCGTTCCGGGTGCCTCATACCTTCCTTCACCCTGGGCCAAACACGTCGAGGGTCTGGAGGCGATCGCACGGTTCTGGGAGGCCGAGCGTGTTGCTCCGGACGAGGAGTTCACGATGTCGAGCGTCGTCGTGGCAGTGGAGGGAGCGACCGCGGTCGTCCGGGTCCTGGTCAGGTACGGCGCTGACGGGAGCAGACCCTGGCGCGACCTGTGGGTGCTGCGGTTTGCCGAGGACGGTCGGTGCTCCTCGTTCGAGGAGTGGCCGTTCGCGCCGGGCCAGCCCGATGGCCACTAGTCACCAGCGCGTGCCCCTTCGACTGGTTGCGATCGGTGACAGCACTGTTGAGGGCATTGAGGATCCGGGCCCGGACGGGGTCTACAGAGGGTGGGCCGACCGGTTTGCCGGTCACCTGGATGAGCTGCATCCTGGCCTGCTCTACGCCAACCTCGCGGTGCGCGGTCGGACGGCGCACGAGGTCCGCGCGGACCAGCTGCCGGCGGCACTGGCCCTGGCACCCGACGTGGCCTTGGTGGTGGCTGGCGTCAACGACGTTCTTCAACCGAGGTTCGACCGTCAGGCGCTGCGTGATGACCTGCGCGCGATGCACGCCGAGCTGGCCGCCACGGGCGCTCAGGTCCTCACGTTCACGATGCCGGACATGGCTCGTGTCGCGCCGCTCGCAGTTGTGTTGCGCCGGCGGCTGCAGTTCCTGAACTCGGTCACCCTGGAGTGTCGTGAGCGCTACGGCTCCGTCGTCGTTGACCTCGCGTCGGTGCCCGCCGCGAGCCACCCGGCGATGTGGCACAGCGACCGGCTGCACGCGAACAGCGAAGGGCACCGTCGCATAGCCGCCGCGCTGGCCGAGGCCGTCGGTTACGAGGTGGAGGACTGGCGGGCGGAGCCGCCGCCTGAGCCGAAGCTGAGCTCCGTGCGCGTCGCCCTTGTCGAGGCCGCCTGGGCCGGCTCGCACCTGGTCCCCTGGGCCATGGAACAGCTGCGCGGGCAGTCCTCAGGAGACGACCTCATCTGCAAGCGGCCGACTCTGTTGCCCGTGACCTGAGGGTCTGGGGCTCCGAGCCGACCGTGCGACAGTCATCAGCAGCCCCAGACATGACACCAGGGCGACCGCCACCACCGAGTACGCGGCGGCAACGGCGGCGTTCAGCTCCCAAGTGCGGATCACCAGCCCCAGCGCCATCTCGACCGCGAACAGGGTCACCAGGACGATGCCCCACCCACGCAGCCGATCGCTCCGCACGGCGACCACCGCCGTGGTGACCACGAGCACTGCCCCCAGGCCCGCCAGCCCCAGTCGCAGGTCCTGCAACCACGGGCGGAGGTCGCTGCCGATCCGATGCCAGATCGGCCACCCCATGCACCGGGTGTAGGAGCTGGGCCCCGCGGCGAGTATGCCGGTCACGTGCATGGCGACCAGCACCGTGAGGCTCGTGGCCGCCAGACGCTGGACCAGCATTGCGCGATGGTCGGTTGCCGGTCGCGCTGTGGAGCCGGGTGGGGGGGAGCCCACCATGACCGCTGCCACGCCCATCGAGCTCATCGCCGTCAGGGCGGCGAACAGGTCGACGGCGCCCAACCACGTCGGTAGGCCGCTCAACACCACCAGTCTCCCGAAGGCTCCGGCTGCCAGGGCCCCGACGAGCGCCACCCACGGCAGGATCCGCACCCACCGGTCGGGCCCGGGCAGGCGTCTGGACATCACCGCGGCGGCCAGCACCAGCGGGCCGGCGGTCATCGCGACCACCCGGTGGGTGAACTCGATGAGCGGGCTCAGCTCCCATTGCGGTGCGATCTGGTCCGGACGGCAACCCGGCCAGGTGGGGCAGGCAGCCCCAGACCCCGTCGCACATACCACCGCCCCCATCGCCACTGCCAGGAACGTGAACGCCGCCGCGAGTCTGAACACGGTCAGCACAGCTGTCGTCGGAGCGGTGGTGGCGTTCTTGGACATGGAGGCATCTCTCCCGGCAGTCGACTTCGGGCTGGCGCCCGCCCGACACCATACGCAAACCGTGGTCCCGCCCCTCCAGGCGCATTGGCAGGAGGGGTTCATCTTTGGCAGTCTGGCGGGGTGGGACGATCTGGGAGGCAAACACGATGAGAAGCATCATCTTGATGATGTCGGTGTCCCTGGATGGCTTCATCGAGGGACCGAACCGCGAGCTCGACTGGCAGCTGGTCGATGACGAGCTGCACAGCCACTTCAACGAGCTGCTCAGCGCGATGGGCGCCTTCCTGGACGGACGGGTCACCCACGAGCTGATGGCAGGATTCTGGCCCACGGCCGATGCGGACCCCTCGAGCACTCGGCCGATGGTCGAGTTCGCCACCATCTGGCGGGACATGCCCAAGATCGTGTACTCGAGGACCCTTGAGCGGGCCGACTGGAACACGACCATCGTGCGGGACGTTGTCGCCGACCAGGTGATGGAGCTCAAGGCGCAGCCCGGCGGGGACCTGGCGCTCGGCGGGGCCGACCTCGCGGCAGCCTTCATGCGACTCGACCTGATTGACGAGTACCGGCTCTATGTCCACCCAGTCGTCATCGGGCAGGGCAAGCCGCTGTTCACCACCTCAGGTTCCAAGACCGAGCTCACGCTCGTGCAGACCCGGACCTTCGGCAACGGAGTCGTGCTGCTCCGGTACCGGCGGTCCGGCCCAGGCTGAGGCTCATCCACGACTCCGGAATCGTCCACGATCGCGGCTGTCGCCAGCCGCCATGTCCCAGGGCAGGCAAGCTCCTCTCTCGGCTGGTTCGTGTGATCCCAAACACCACACCCTGCAGGGGCCGCGGTGCGAGAATGCATCTCATCTACTGATGGCTGTAGGGAGGGGCGCGGTGCCTGAGCGACGTGTTATCGGTCCGGTGGACACGATGTGGCTGAACATGGACCGGCCCAACAACCTGATGGTCATCGACGGGGTGATGTGGTTCGACGAGACCATCGACAGGGAGCGGATCGCCGGCGTCCTCCAGCGTCGGCTGATCGACCGGTACCCCGTCTTCTCACAGCGGCCGGTGCCGCCGGTGACCCCGTTCGGGTCGCCGTACTGGGAGGACGACCCCGACTTCGACCTCAGCCGGCACCTGAGGGCAGCCACCCTGCCGCCCCCCGGCGACATGGAGTCCCTGCAGCGCTACGTCGAGAACAGGATGAGTGTGCCGTTCGACCGCACGCACCCCATGTGGGAGATGACCCTCGTCGGCGGGTACGGCAGTGGCTCTGCCATGGTGTGGCGGTTCCACCACTCCCTTGCTGACGGCGTCGCCCTGTCGCAGGTGCTGCTCTCGCTGACGGACGCCTCGCCCAGCGCCGACCTCGAGGAGGAGGACGACGAGTCCGTGCCGCATCAGGCAGCCGGGCTGATGGGCGCGGCCCGAGCGCTTCGCGACATGGGCACGCAGACGGTACGCGGCGGCCTGAGCGCGATCTCCATGATCCCCGAGCTGGCCGACCCCTCCCGCGTCGTCGACGTGCTGGAGCTCGGCTGGAAGACCGCCAAGATCGCCGACAAGCTGTTGCTGGGCCACAATCCGCAGACGCCGTTCTCCGGCGAGCCGGGTGTTGCCAAGCGGGCGGTCTGGTCCGGACCGCGAAGGATCTCCGACGTCAAGAGCATCAGCCGGCTGACCGGGGCCACGGTCAACGACGTGCTCGTGGCGGCCGTATCGGGAGCCGTCAACAGCTACCTGAGCGACCATGGCGCCGATCCGGTCGACCTCACCACGATGGTCCCGGTCAACGTGCGTCCGCCGAACAAACCACTCCCACGCGAGCTGGGCAACAAGTTCGCCCTGGTCTTTCTGAAGCTGCCGACCGGGGTGGCCGCACCGCTGCTGCGCGTGGCCGAGAGCAAGAGACGGATGGACTCCATCAAGATCTCCCCCGAGTCCGTCATCACCTTCGGCCTGAACACCCTGATCGGGCGCGCCGAGCCGCACCTCTCGAACTTCATCGTCAACTTCTTCTCCAACAAGGCCATCGGGGTGACGACCAACGTCATCGGGCCCAAGCACCAGCGATACCTCGCGGGGGTGCCGATCACCGGTGTCGTCAGCTGGGTGCCCGGTTCGGGTCGGCAGACCCTGGGGGTCTGCATCTTCAGCTTCGCCGGGACGGTGCGCGTCGGCTTCAAGGCCGACGCCGACACGCTGCCTGACGCGGAGAAGCTGGTTCACGCCTTCGATGAGGACATGGACCTGCTGCTACGGATCGCCGCCCAGGCCGGTTGACCGGCCCTCGTCAAGGAGGAGACCATGCCCACCGACCATGCGACTGAGACGGTCGTCGTTGCCGCCCCGATGAAGAAGGTTCTGCACACCATCCGGGAGGTCGAGAACCAACCCAAGTGGGTCAAGGAGGTCCTCGAGGCCGAGGTCCTCGAGCGGTATGACGACGGCACTCCCGCCACGGCCCAGTTCACGGCGACCTCGCCGGTCGGGAAGGACTCATACACGCTGACGTATGAGCACGCCGCCGATGCCATGACGTGGAGCCTGGTCAAGGGTCGGCTGCAGACCGGTCAGGACGCGGCATACACGCTGCGCAACCTCGGCGACGGACAGACCGAGGTGACCTTCGACCTCACGATCCGGCACAACCTGCCCCTGCCCGGCTTCCTGCGTGAACCCGTGATCAGGGGTCTCGTACACAGCACGGTCAGCGGCCTCAAGGCGTACGTCGAGGCGTGACTCGCACCTGCCCGTAGGCCCTCCTCCGAAGTGCTGCTGAGGCTCACGCCTTCGAGGTCGCCGGCAACCGTCCCGGGATGCGCAGCGAGATCACGGCGCCTCCGGTCGGGGCGTTGGCTGCCGAGACGCTGCCTCCGTGCTCGGCCACGACGTCCGCGACGATCGCCAGACCCAGCCCGCTCCCCGGCATCCCTCGCGCGTGGGGTGAACGCCAGAAACGGTCGAACACCCGGTCCTGCTCATCTGCCGCGATTCCCGGCCCCGAGTCGGTGACGGTCAGGACGCCGCGCTCGAGCAGGATGTGCACGACCGAGCTCGGCGGTGAGAACTTGATCGCGTTGTCGAGCACGTTCAGCACGGCCCTCTCCATGGCCGCCGGGTCCCCGTCGAACTCCCAAGGGTCGAGCTGCAGATCCAGTCTGTGGTCACCTCGCCGACTCGCCCGCTCCACCGCGCGGCGTACCACCTCGTCCAGACGAACTGGCACCGCGGTCGGGGTCGGGTCCGGGTGCGACAGCACGGTCAGCTCGCTCACGAGCTCGCCGAGCTCGGCCAGCTGGGCCGTGACGCTCTCCAGGAGCGCGAGCCGATCCGCGGGAGGGAGGCCTCGGCCGGAACGCTCGCTGCGCTCCAGCAGCTCGATGTTGGTGCGCAGGCTGGTCAGCGGGGTCCGCAGCTCGTGGCTGGCGTTCGCCACCATCTGCTGCTGACGCTCCCCGGCCCGGGCGAGCGCGGACGTCATGGCGTTGAACGCGAGGGCGAGCCGTGCGACCTCGTCATCCTCGCGCACGTCGATGGGCACCGTGAGGTCCTGCGTCGCTGCGATGTGTTCTGCCGCTCGCGTCAGGTCGTCGATGGGCCGCAGCCCGGCCTGCGCGACGAACAGGCCGACGATGCTGGCCAGGAGAGCCCCGGCACCTGTCGCCACGATCAGGACGAGTCCGAGCTGACGCAGCGTGGCGTCCGTCTCGCTGAGGTCCCGGGCCGCCAGCAGCGCGTAGCCCGTGCCGACCGGCGACGTGCGCACCCGCACGTGCCTCCCGGCCGGGGTGATGGCGTCGCGCGGCGTGGTCGCAACCCCGCCGTTCGCGACGGCGATGTCCTGCGCCTGGGGGACGACCTGGTCCGTGCCGTCGGGAGGGCAGGTCGACCCGTCGGCGCGGACGAGCTGGATCGACCCGATGCTCGCCTGGAAACGGGACCTCGCGTCGAGGGCGGTGTTGCACAGCACCTCGGGGTCGTTCGTGAAGGCGAACGGGCCACTCCCCGGGACACCCGGTGCCGGCCGGGTTGCGGGCGACTGCGTGCCGCTGGGGCCTGGACCGCTCGTCAGTGCGGCGTCCACCTGGCTGCGCAGGGCCTGGGCGGTGGCGACGTAAGCGAGACCGCTCGCGCTGGCGATCGCGGCGGCGACGGCCACGGCGCAGAACACGGCGAGCCGCGCTCGCAGGCTGCGCGGACCCCACGATGTGAACGGCTGGCGGGGAAGTCTCACGCGTCCGCCGCAACCGGGGAAGCGGTCTCCCGCAACGCATACCCGACCCCCCGCACGTTGTGCAGGAGTCGCGGGCCACCGTGCTCCTCGGTCTTGTGGCGCAGGTAGCCGATGTAGACGTCGAGGGTGTTGGAGCCTGTGTCGTGGTCGTAGCCCCAGACGTCCCGCAGTATCTGGGTTCGGCTCAGCACCTGGCGTGGGTTCAGCAGGAACAGCTCGAGCAACGAGTGCTCGGTCCGGGTCAGCGCCAACGGGACGCCGGCCCGTGTCACCTCGCGGGTCCCGGTGTCCATCGCCAGGTCGGCGAACCGCAGCGACCGCAGGTCGCCGGCTCTCGCCGCGCTGCGCCGCAGCAGAGCCCGCAGCCGGGCAAGGAGCTCCTCCAGGGCGAAGGGCTTGGGCAGGTAGTCGTCGGCTCCCACATCCAGACCGGTCACCCTGTCGCGGGTGCCGTCTCGTGCCGTGAGCATGAGGACCGGGACGTCGTCGCCGCGCGCCCGCAGACGCCGGCACGTCTCCAGCCCGTCCAGCCGGGGCATCTGCAGGTCCAGGACGATGGCGTCGGGCATCTGCTCCTCGACAGCGTCGAGAGCCTCGAGGCCGTCCTCGGCCGTGCGCACCTCATAACCCTCGAAGGTCAGGCTCCGCCTCAGGCTGTCCCGAACGGCGGCGTTGTCATCGACGACGAGGATCTGCACGCCACCCATTATCAGGTCCCCGCTTGGCCTGGCCGGCATATGGCCCTCTCCGTCGACGATGGGTCGAGCTGGAGCCCACTGTGGCGCGGCTGTCTAAGGGGTCGATAAGAGGACGCCCCCAGACATCATGAGGATTGCCCTCCCAGGCGAGGCTCCGTGAAGTTCTCACGGATTCCTTAGGCATCGCCCCATGGTCCTCTTACCCTGCGGTGTCAGGGTCGGCACATGACCAGACGACTTCGGGGATGGCCCCTCACCGCGCTCCTGACCACCACGTTCCTGACCACGACCCTGCTGACCTCGTGCGGCACCGCCACCACCGACACGGGCGTGGCGTCCCTGGCCGGCTCGAAGTCCTCGAGCCCGTCCGCCAGCGCAGCGGCGGCGCCCGCGAAGGACGCGGAGGCAGAGCTGCTCGCCTACGTCCAGTGCCTGCGCGGTGAGGGGCTGGACGTGAACGACCCGACCGTCGACGCCGACGGCAACATGACCCTGAGAGGCAGTGGGCTCGGCCCGGGCGGGGGCACCGGCCCGGACGCCGACGCCCCCATCGACCGGACCAAGCTCCTGGCGGCTCAGAAGGTCTGCGGCGATGTCCCGGCCGGAGCGTTCGGCTTCAACCCGGAGGACATGACAGGCATCCAGGATGCCGCCCTGGCGTACGCGAAATGCATGCGCAAGGAGGGGATCGACATGGCGGACCCCGACTTCTCCGGCATCGCTGCCGGGACCCCTGGCGCAGGCCGGGCCCTGATCGGAGACCTCGACCTGGACGACCCCACGGTCCAGGCCGCGATGAAGACCTGCCAGACCGTCTTCACTGACGCCGGGCTCAACGCGCCGGGCTCGGGCGGCGGCGCCAGGTGATGACGAGCGCACAAGGCCGACCGCGTCGCCGGCGCTGGATCATCGCCGGCCTTGCCGCGCTCACGACCGTCGTCGCCGGGGCGAGCGCGGTTACGGTGACCCGAAGCACGGCATCGGACGCCGTGGCGGGTGCCCCGGCGCCGGCGCTGAGCACGGCCACCGTCGTGCGGCGCGACCTTGTGGTGACCGAGACACTCACCGGTCAGCTCGCGTATGCCGATGCGCGAACCGTCACCTCCGCCCGTAAGGGCACCGTCACCGCCGTCGCGGCGGCAGGCACGACGGTGGCCGTCGGGTCCTCGCTGTTCTCTGTCGACCTCGAGCCCGCCGTCGTGCTGCGAGGAGATATCCCCGCGTTCCGGATGCTTGACAGCGAGGCGAGCGACGGCCCCGACATCCGCCAGCTCGAGCGGGCTCTGGTCAGCCTCGGGTTCGGTGACGACGTGACCGTGGACGAGGACTTCACCTCGGTCACCGCCGAGGCGGTCACCGCGTGGGAGACCGACCTGGGCCGGGCTGAGCCCGACGGGGTCGTCGAGCTGGGGGATGTCATCTTCACCACCGGAAACCTGCGAGTCTCCATGGTGCTGGCGGCTGTCGGCGCCCAGGTTCAGCCGGGCACGGACCTCGTCCAGACGACGTCGCCGGCCAAGATCGTGGATGCGGACCTTGACGCTGACCGGTCGAACGACCTGGAGACCGGGACCACGGTCGGGCTGACCCTGCCGGACGGCAAGGCCACCAAGGGAAAGATCACCAGTGTGGGGACCCAGCCTGAGACCTCCTCGACGGACCCGAAGGCCGCGCCGACGGTGCCCGTCCAGATCACGCTTGACGACCCGGCAAGGGCCGACGCCTTCGACAGCGGATCGGTGGACGTCGTCCTCGAACGATCGCGCGAGAACCGCGTGCTGGCGGTCCCGGTGACCGCACTCATGGCACTTGCGGAGGGTGGCTACTCGGTCCAGCTCGTGGACAGCGCTCAGCCCACGGGATACCGGCTGGTGGGCGTCACGGTCGGGACGATCGCCGATGGGTACGTTGCTGTCAGTGGGGATGCCCTCCGCGAGGGCGTCACGGTCGTGGTGCCGGCATGAGCCTGGTGACGACCGACATGACGCGGCCAGGTGTCGTCCTGGAGCTGCGGGACGTGGTGAAGGAGTACCTGACCGACCCACCGACCCGCGTGCTGCACGGCATTGACCTGACCATCCACCGCGGCGAGCTGGTGGCGATCGTCGGTCCCTCGGGCTCGGGGAAGTCGACACTGCTGAACATCATCGGCACGCTCGACAAACCCACCAGCGGGACCGTCCGGGTCGCCGGCCACGACGTGTCTCAGCTTTCGGACGCGGACCTGTCCGCGCTGCGGGCCACTGCGATCGGCTTCGTCTTCCAGCAGTTCTTCCTGCTTTCAGGCATGACGTCCCTGGACAACGTCGCTGACGGTCTGCTGTACCGCGGGGTACCGCGCCGGCTGCGCCGGGCACGGGCCGAGGAGGCTCTCGACCGGGTCGGGCTCTCCCACCGCATGCACCACAACCCCGAGAAGCTCTCCGGCGGCGAGCGGCAACGCGTTGCCATCGCGCGGGCGCTGGTGGGGGAGCCGGCGCTGGTTCTCGCCGACGAGCCGACCGGCAACCTGGACTCCGCCTCGAGCGCGTCCCTGATGGCGCTCCTGCACGAGCTGCATGCAGGCGGGTCGACGTTGCTCGTCATCACCCATGACCACGAGATAGCTGACAGCCTGCCGCGGCAGGTAGCCGTGCGGGACGGTCGAATCGAACGCGACTCCGCGGCAATGCAGGAGGCTGTGTCGTGACGACCACCACGTTGCCCCGCAGCGCCCTGCATGCAGGTGACCTGCTCAGGGTGGGTTCCGCCGGCCTGCTCAGCCGACGGATGCGGGCGGCCCTGTCGGCACTTGGCATTGCGATCGGGATCGCCGCCATGGTCGGGGTCCTCGGGATCTCGCAGTCCTCGAGCGCAGCGCTGCTCGCGTCCCTCGACCGCTTGGGAACGAACCTGCTCACTGTCCAGGCCGGCACCGGGATCGGAAGGGGCGATGCCACCCTCCCGACCACGAGCGAGCAGATGCTCAGGCGGATCGGACCCGTGGAGACCGTCGCCTCCGTGACCTCCGTCGACGCCACGGTGCGCCGTACCGACCTTGTGCCGCAGGACCGCACCGGGGGAATCACGGTGAAGGCGGCCGATCCCGAGCTGCTGGCCACTCTCGCGGGCACGATGGCGGACGGGACGTGGCTGGATGCCGCAAGCTCCCGCCTCCCCGTGGTGGTCCTCGGTTCGGTCGCTGCCCAACGACTGGGAGTCGAGAACGTCGGCGACGGCACGTTGGTGTGGCTGGGCGAGCGGTGGTTCACCGTGGTCGGGATCCTGGACACCTTCGAGCTGGCTCAGGACATCGACCGCTCCGCGCTTGTCGGGCGGGCCTATGCAACGACGGAGATGGCCGCCGCCACGGCCCCCGAGACCATCTACCTGAGGACCGACCCGGTCTCCCTGGACGCGGTGCGCGGGGTGGTCGGTGCGACCGCGAACCCCGAGAACCCCGACCAGGTCGAGGTCTCCCGGCCCTCGGACGCCATCGCCGCCAAGGCCGCCGCAAGCAGCGCCTTCACCGGGTTGTTCCTCGGGCTCGGCGCCGTGGCCTTGCTTGTCGGCGGGGTCGGGATTGCCAACGTGATGGTGATCTCGGTTCTCGAGCGGCGCTCGGAGATCGGGTTGCGAAGGGCACTTGGCGCGACCCGCCGTCACGTCAGCATCCAGTTCCTGGCCGAGGCGTTGCTCCTGTCCACAGCAGGCGGGCTCGCCGGCGTCCTGCTCGGAGCCGCGGTCACGGCCGCATACAGCCTGATCCGCGGCTGGGCGGTCGTCGTCCCGGTCGTCGGCGTTCTGGGCGGGTTCGCCGCCGCCATCGCCATCGGCGCAGTCGCGGGCCTCTACCCCGCCATGCGCGCCGCACGCCTCTCACCCACCGAAGCGCTGAGGACCGTCTGACATGCACCAGGAGCTCACCTCCACAACCCTTCGCCTGTCCCGACGTCTCATGGTCCTGGTGGTCTCGTCCGTGCTCGTGGCGCTGCTCGTCGTGTGGGCGGTGGCGACCCGCGGCAGGATCGCCGATGCGGATGCGACGACGTCCAGGCGCCTCACTGGCACGGTGTCGACGCGCACACTGGCGGCGACCAGCGAGGTGGATGGCACGGCTCAACGCGCTTCCCGCTTCCAGGTGGCGTACGGCTCGACCGGGGCCGCACTGGTACCTGACGGCTCGGCCGGCGACCGTCCGGCCTCGGGAACCGGCCAGAGCACCAACCCCGCCTCGAACGTGAGCAGCGCGAGCTCCGGGACGGCCGACTCCGGGACGGCCGACCTCAGGACGGCCGACCTTGCCACGACATCCCTCGCCGTGATGCAGGTCGCGTTCACCTCCGCTGTGGAGATGACGCCCACGCCCACCCTGCAGCCCGGACCAACACCTTCCCCGAGCCCCTCGCCGAACCCCTCGGCGACGCGAGGGCCATCGCCGTCCCCTGGACCAACGCCAACAACCGGTCCCACGCCCCGCCCCTCACCCGGACCGTCAGCAACCTCAGGTGTTCCTGGCGGTGGCCAGCCGACCGGAGGGACCGGTCAGGTCCCGGGCAGCGGTTCGGTACCTACGGGTTCGCCGTCCGGCGGGGTGGCCGGTGCGGTCCCGGGGGGCGCTTCGGCACCCACGGGTTCGCCGCCGTCCACGTCGACATCCGGGGGGACCGGGGGGGTGACGGCCAACCTGCCTGCCGCGACCCTCACCAAGGTGGCTGGCCTCGGCACCCGCGTCAAGGCAGGCACGGTCCTGTATGCCGCGGACGGTCAACCTGTCGTGGCGCTGCTTGGTGACTCGGTGTTCTGGCGGGACCTGGGGGTGGGCGTCGGCGACGGGGAGGACGTCAGGGTGCTGGAGGAGAACCTGGCGGCGATGGGCTACGGAGGCGGCCTCACGGTCGACTCGTCGTTCACCTCGGTGACAGCGTCCGCGGTGGAGCGGTGGCAGGCGGACCTGGGCCTGTCCGACCCGAACGGCTCCGTCACCCTGGGCGCCGTCGTGGCCGTGGGGTCGGCCACCGAGGTGAGCGCCCAGGTCGCGCAGGTGGGTGACGCGCTCCGGACCGGCGGCGTCGTCCTGACCCTCTCCAGCCTCGCGCAGATCGTCGCGGCCCAGGTCACAGCGGACGCCGTAACCGCTTGGGAGCCAGGGACGGCGGTCACGCTGACATGGTCGGACGGAACAACGGCTGCCGCCAAGGTGGTCAGCATGGGCCGGGACGTGGTCGACGGAGCGGTCGCCATCACGGTGGCATCGCACAAGGCAGGGGCTGCACGGGTCAGCGGGACGCCGGTCACGGTGTCGCTCACGATCCGTAAGGCCGAACGCGCCCTGGCAGTGCCCGTCGCTGCGATCCGGGCCGGGAAGGCGGGAGGGTCCGCTGTCCTGGTTCTGGACGGCTCCAACGAGCGCGAGGTCGCGGTGACCACCGGGATCGTCGCCGGTGGGTGGGTCGAGGTCTCGGGGGGACTCGTCGAGGGCCAGGAGGTCGTCCTGCCCGGGTAGGACGCTCCCGCGGCGTCAGTCGCGGAAGATCACTCCGGGGTTGAGCACGCTACCCGGGTCCAGGGCGGCCTTGATCGATCTCATCGCCGCGACCTCGGCAGGGGAGCGGGTCAGGCCCAGCCAGTCCGTCTTTGCGCGGCCGATCCCGTGCTCGGCGCTGATGCTGCCGTGCAGCGATGCGACATAGCGCAGCACGACGTCGGTCACCGCATGATGGTCAGCGGCGCCGAGCACGTTGACGTGAAGGTTGCCCTCGTGAAGGTGGCCGAACAGGATCGTCTGCGCCCCCTTGGCGACCTGGGCCACGAGACCGGGCAGCTCCTGCAGCGCGCGTTCGAGCTGCGCGTGGGGGACCGAGACGTCAAGCTTGAGCGGCACGCCGGCGGCGTTGATCGACTCGGTGTGCGCCTCGCGGTAGCGCCACAGGCTCGCCCGGCTGCGCGCATCGTCACCCACCACGATGTCCGCGATGCCGGGCACCAGCGGGCCGACCTCCTCCAGGGCTTCCAGCATCGCCTCGCTCGGGTCGACCCTGTCCGCGCACTCCAGCAGCAGGTATGCCGGGTGGTCACCCGGGATGGGCGCTGGCAGGCCGGTGTGCCGCATCACCAGCTCGAGCCCGTCGGCGAGGAACAGCTCGGCGGCCTCGAGAGAGACCAGCCTTGACTTGAGCGCCGCGAGCGCAGCGAGCGCCGAGCCCGGTGTGTCGAGGGCGAGAAGGGCGACGGTTCGGTGGGCGAGCAGCGGCCACAGCCGGACCCGTACGGCGGTGATCACGGCGAGCGTGCCCTCGGATCCCGTGAGCAGCCCGACCAGGTCGTAGCCGGTGTTGTCCTTGGGCGGCGCCTCGAGCCGTGACAGCACCGAGCCGTCCGCAAGGACCGCCTCCAGACCGACCACCTGTTGGCGGGTGCTGCCGTATCGCAGTACCCGCTCGCCACCGGCGTTGGTGGAGACCAGGCCGCCGATCGACGCCGAGTCGCGCGCCGCGAAGTCGACGCCGAAGTCCAGCCCCAGCGGTCGAACCGCCTGTTGCAGGGCCGTGACCGTCACGCCTGCGCCCACCGTCACCTGGCCGGCCACCTCGTCGACGGGCCCGATCTGGCTCATCCGGGACGTGCTGAGGACCACCTCGCCGGCTGTGGGGACACCGCCTCCCACCAGACCGGTGTTGCCACCCTGCGTCACAACAGCCACCCCATGGCGGCCGCAGATCTGCACCACGGAGGCGACCTCGGCCGTGTCGCCGGGGCGGACGACGCACCGTGCGCGGCCGGTGAAGCGCCGGGTCCAGTCGGTCTCGTACGACGCCGTGACCGAGGGGTCGACGAGCACCTGCCGGTCACCGATGGCGTCTCGCAGATCTGCTTCGAGGGTCATGACAGCACCCGGAGGCGCACGGTCTCCGGCATACGTTTGAGGGCCTGCACCACATCGGGGCCGTAGTCGGTGCCGACGTCGGTGAGCAGGTAGCCCAGCTGGTCGCGCGTCGAGAGTGCCTGACCTTCGACGTTCACGTTGTGCGCAGCAAGGACGCTGTTGACCGTGGCAAGCACGCCGGGAGTGTTTGCGTGAAGGTGCGCCAGACGGTGCGAGTGCTCGCCTCCTTCGAGACGGGCCGGGGGCAGGTTGACGCTGAGCACTGAGCTACCCGTGGTGACGTAGTCCAGCAGCTTGTCCGCGACGAACCGGCCGATGTTCCGCTGTGCCTCTTCGGTGGACCCACCCACGTGCGGGGTCAGGATGACGTTGGGCAGCCCGCGCAGATCGGACTCGAACGGGTCGCCCTGCGCCTTGGGCTCGACCGGGAACACGTCGATCGCCGCGCCGGCGATGTGGCCGCTGCGGATGTGCTCGGCCAGTGCCCCGTGCTCGACGACGAAGCCGCGCGAGAGGTTGAGGAAGACCGACCCGTTCGAGTCCGATCTGCGCGGGCTGC